>JAAOZY010000399.1 GCA_012274205.1 Betaproteobacteria bacterium | reverse complement strand
CTGATCGTTTCCTACGCCGGCCTGGCGCTGGTGCTGTCGCGCGCTTTCGGCGGCGACAATCCCAACCTGCTGCTCGGTGCGATGCTGGTGTTCGGCAGCGCGCTGTGCTACGCGGGGTACCTGGTCACCAGCAGCCAGCTGGTGCGCCGCATCGGTTCGATGCGTTTCACCGCGTATGCGACCAGCGTCGCCAGCGTGCTGTGCATCGCCCAGTTCCTGCTGCTGCGCCCCTGGTCGGCGCTGGCGCTGCCGCCGCAGGTGTACGGCCTCGCCGCGGCCATGGGCGTGCTGTGCACGGTGCTGCCGGTGTTCATGACCTCCGAGGCGCTCCGGCGCATCGGCGCGAACCACGTCGCGATCATCGGCGCCGCCGGGCCGGTGACGACGATCTTTCTCGGCTGGATCGGGCTGGAGGAGCATATGACGGTCACGCAGATCGCCGGCGCGGTGCTGGTGCTGTCCGGCGTCATGCTGGTTACAATAAGGCCGAGGGCGTGAGGGAACGCCGCGCAAATTTTTCAGTTCAGCAGGCAATCGGGAGACGAATATGGATTTCGGCATCAAGGGCAGGACCGCAATCGTGTGCGCATCGAGCAAGGGCCTGGGGCGCGGCTGCGCGTTTTCGCTCGCGCGCGAGGGCGTGAACCTGGTGATCACCGCCCGCGGCAAGGACGCGCTGGAGAAGACCGCCGGGGAAATCCGCGCGGCAACCGGCGTGAAGGTCACGGCCATCGCCGGCGACATCACCACCGAGACCGGGCGCGCCGCGGTGCTCGCCGCCTGCCCCAGTCCGGACATCCTCGTCAACAACGCGGGCGGGCCGCCGCCCGGGGATTTCCGCACCTGGACGCGCGACACCTGGATCGCGGCGCTGGACGCCAACATGCTCACCCCGATCGAGCTGATCAAGGCCACGGTGGACGGCATGATTGCGCGCAAGTTCGGCCGCATCGTCAACATCACCTCCAGCTCGGTGAAAGCGCCGATCGAAGTTCTCGGCCTCTCGAACGGCGCGCGCTCCGGCCTTACCGGCTTCGTCGCCGGCATCGCGCGCAAGACCGTGGCGCACAACGTCACCATCAACAACCTGCTGCCGGGCTCGTTCGATACCGACCGCATACGCGTCACGATCGAAGCCCAGGCCAAGGCCCGCGGCATCAGCGTCGACACGCTGCGCAAGGAGCGCATGGCGCAATGCCCGGCGGGCCGCTTCGGCGATCCGGTCGAATTCGGCGACGCCTGCGCCTACCTGTGCAGCGCGCAGGCCGGCTATGTCACCGGACAGAATTTTCTGATCGACGGCGGATCCTACCCCGGGACCTACTGACAGGCCGCCACCGGTGTTCGCCAAGGTCAAGGACTTGTTTGCGCGGCCGGCCAGCGGCAAAGGCCCGGCCAGGCGCGTGCTCAACGTCGGCGGCGGCAGCAAGGGCGTGGCGCTGCCGCCGCATTTCGAGCGCTGGGAACAGCTGCTGCTCGACATCGATCCGCGCGTGGGCGCCGACCTGGTGTGCGATGCGCGCGAGTTGCGCGATTCCGCCGAGGCGGAGGCGTTCGACGCCGTCTATTGCTCGCACAACCTCGAACACTATTACCGGCACGGCGTCGACAAGGTGCTGCAGGGGTTTGTGCACGTGCTCAAGGCCGATGGTTTCGCCGAGATCCGCGTGCCGGACATCGGCGAACTGATCAAGCTGCTGGCCAGGAACGGGCTCGACATCGAGCAGGAAATCTACACCTCCAACGTCGGCGCCATCACCGCGCACGACATGATCTACGGCTACGGCCCCGAGATCGAGGCGAGCGGGCAGGATTTCTACGCCCACAAGACCGGGTTCAGCCGCGATTCGCTGCTGCGCGCGCTGCACACCAACGGCTTTCGCGAAATCTATTTCGCGCCGCCGCTGGCGCTGCTGGAGCTGCATGCATTCGCATTCAAAACCGGTGCCGGCGACGCGCTGCGCGCCGAACTGGGCCTGGGCGAGCCGGCGCCGATCGAAGCGCGGCACGCGGCGGCGCTGCCGGCGCGCCGCGCGGTGCATGGAAACGGCGCCGCGCCGGATCCGGTCGAAGCGCTGTATCAGCGCGCGGCTGCGGCGTTCGGCGCCGAGCGCTGGGACGAGGCTGCAGCGCTCGCGCAGCAGGCGCTCGCCCTCGACGCGGCACTGCCCGCGCTGCACTATCTGCTCGGCTGCTGTCGCCTGGCGCAGGCGCAGCACGCGGCTGCGTTGCGCTCGTTCGCGGCGTGCATGGAGCTGAGTCCGAAGTATCCCCTGTCGGCTGAAACGCAGGCGCGCCAGGCGCTATGCCGCGCGCGCATCGATGCCGCCGATGGCAGGGCCGCCGCGATCGAGCAGCTCGCGCCGGCACATGCAAAACCGGTCTCGGTGCTAATGTGCAGCGCCAAGCCGGAGCGCGCGGCGCGCGCCGAGGCGATGTACCGGCGCCTGCTGGCGCAGGTGCCGCACGAGATCGTGGTCATCCGCGACGCGACTTCGCTCGCCTCGGGCTACAACCGCGCGCTGGCGCAGGCGCGGCACGAATTCGTCTTGTTTGCGCATGACGACGTGGAAATCGTCAGCCCGGATTTCGCCGCGCGCCTGCTGCGCGCGCTCAGCCGCCACGACCTGGTCGGCGTCGCCGGCACGCGCAAGCTGGTCGGCGGCGCCTGGCATTTCGCCGGCCACCCGCACCTGGCCGGCCAGGTCGGCATGCCCGCAGCGGACGGCGGCTATGTGGTGACTCTGTACGACGTCACGGAGCGCGAATCGAAGGGACTGCAGGCGCTCGACGGCCTGCTGCTCGCGACGCGCCGCGAAACCGCGCTGCGCCTTGGTTTCGACGAAGCGACCTTCGACGGCTGGCATTTGTACGATCTGGACTTCAGCCTGCGCGCGGCGCAGACCGGACTGGACTGCGCCAGCTGCAACGACATCCTCGCGGTGCACGGCTCGCAGGGCAGCTACGACGAACGCTGGGTCGAGTATGCGCAGCGTTTCCTCGCCAAGCACCAGGCGCTGCTCGGGCCGCAGCAGGGCGTATTCTACAAACCGGAACTGGTGGCACTGCCGCTGCGCTCGGCCGAGGAGTGGCGGCTGCTGACACAGCAGCTGATCGCAGGCGGCTGAAGCCGCGCCCGCTGCGCGCTGCGCGCGTTCAGACGTTGAAGCGAAAATGCATGACGTCGCCGTCGCGCACCACGTAGTCCTTGCCTTCCAGGCGCATCTTGCCGGCCTCCTTCGCCCCCTGCTCGCCCTTGCAGGCGATGTAATCGGCGTAGGCGATCACTTCGGCGCGGATGAAGCCGTGCTCGAAGTCGGTATGAATCACGCCGGCCGCCTGCGGCGCGGTCGCGCCTATCTGCACCGTCCACGCGCGCACTTCCTTCGGCCCTGCGGTGAAATAGGTCTGCAGGCCGAGCAGCGTATAGCCGGCGCGGATCAGGCGGTCGAGGCCCGGTTCGTCCAGTCCCATGTCGGCGAGGAATATCTGCTTTTCCTCACTGTCCAGATCCGCCATCTGCGCCTCGATCGCGGCGCAGATGGCCACCACCGGCGCGCCTTCGGCCTTGGCGTATTCCTGCACGCGCGCGAGCAGCGGATTGTTGCTGAAGCCGTTTTCGTCCACGTTCGCGACATACATCGCCGGCTTGGCCGTCATCAGGCACAGCGGCTGCAGCACTTCCAGTTCCTCGCGCGACAGCTCCACGCTGCGCGCGGGCTTGGCCTGATTGAGCACCGGCAGCACTTTTTCCAGCACACTCATGATGCGCTGCGCTTCCTTGTCACCGGAGCGCGCCACCTTGACGTAGCGCGCCATGGTCTTCTCCACCGTCGCCAGGTCGGCCAGCGCGAGCTCGGTGTTGATGGTTTCGATGTCGTCCAGGGGATCGATCTTGCCGGCGACGTGCACCACATTGTCGTCGGCGAAGCAGCGCACCACGTGCGCGATGGCATCGGTCTCGCGGATGTTGGCGAGAAACTTGTTTCCGAGCCCCTCCCCCTTGGACGCGCCCGCGACCAGGCCGGCAATGTCGACGAACTCCACCACCGCGGGAATGGTCTTCTGCGGCTTGGCGATGGCGACGAGCTGCGCCAGGCGCGCGTCCGGCACTTCGACGATGCCGACATTGGGCTCGATGGTGCAGAACGGATAGTTCTCGGCCGCGATGCCGGCCTTGGTGAGCGCATTGAACAACGTTGACTTGCCTACGTTCGGCAATCCCACAATACCGCATTTCAGGGACATGTCTTAAGCCTTAATCTAATTTGGGGGATATACGCCCCGAAGGAAGTCCCCTCGGGGGACAAGGGGGGCGTAGCCCTCTTGTTCAAGTTAGGTACTTGCCCACGTTAGGCAGGCCGACGATACCGCATTTGAGAGACATGTTTGAGGCCTTAAACCGGTTGTGAGGCCGCGCCCGGCGTTTGGGGTTTGGGTTTGGTGTGCAGCTTGTGCATGGCCGCCGCCATCTTGTCCGCAAGAATCAGATCGAACACGGCGACGCCGCGCTCGATCACCGCATCGATCAATTCCTGCTCTTCCCTGCGCGGCGCGTGGAGCACGAAATCGGCCACCTCCTGCTCGCTTGCGGCGATATCGCGCGGATGGCCGATGCCGATGCGCAGGCGCCAGAAATCCGGCGTCCCGAGTTTTTCGATGATGTCGCGCAGGCCATTGTGACCCGCATGGCCGCCACCCTGTTTGAGCTTCACCCCGCCCGGGGGCAGATCGAGCTCGTCGTGCGCCACCAGGATTTCATCCGCGGCGATCTTGTGGAACTGCACCAGCGCAGCCACCGCGGTGCCCGATTCGTTCATCCACGTCTGCGGCAGCAGCAGCCACGCCTGTCCGGAGGCGGAGTCCAGCCTGCCCGCCAGTGCGTGGAACCTGCCTTCCTTGCGCAGCGTCAGGCGGTACTGCGCGGCCAGGCGCTCGAGCAGCCAGGCGCCGGCATTGTGGCGCGTGCCCTCGTATTTCTTACCCGGATTACCCAGGCCGACGATGAGTTTGATCGGCATTTTGGCGTCGCTAAAGAAACCATTTCCTTGGCACACAGCGCATCGCGAGGCACGAGCCCTGAAACAGCCCGCGCTAGCTTCATGCGCGGGCGGTCCTTAAAAAAACAGGCAGAGGCCAAAGCCTCTGCCTGTTCCGCAAGAACGCAAGCGGATTACTTCTTGTCCGATTTATCGGACTTCTTCTCGCCTTTGTCCGCGCCCTTGTCCGCACCCTTTTCCGCAGCAGCAGGTTCGGCCGACTGCTTGGTGGTGGGAACTTCGGCAGCCGCCACCGCAGCTTCGGCCGCAGCCGCGTCCGCAGCCTCGTCGGCCACCATCGCGCGCGGAATCTGCACCACCGCCACCGGCGGGTTCTCGCTGCCGTGCAGGATGGCTTCCACGCCCTTGGGCAGCTGCAGTTCCCTGACGTGGATGATCTTGCCCAGGTCCAGGTCCTTCAGATCCACCTCGATGAATTCCGGCAGGTCGGCCGGCAGGCAGCGGATCTCCAGATCGCTGATGACGTGGCTGACGATACCGCCGGACAGCTTCACGCCCGGCGATTGCTCGGCGTTGATGAAGTGCAACGGCACCTTCATCTGGATCTTCACATCGGCCATGACGCGCTGGAAGTCGACGTGCTGCACTTCCGGGCGGAACGGATGCATGTTCACCGAGCGCAGCAGCACCTGCTGCTTGGCCCCATCCAGATTGAGCGTCAGCACCGAGGCGTGGAAAGCCTCCTGCCGCAGCTGGTGATACAGCGCGTTGTGATCGAGCTCGATGACGACCGCAGGCTCCTTGCCCCCGTAGACGATCCCGGGGGTCTTGCCTTCACGGCGCAGGCGGCGGCTCGCTCCGGTGCCCTGCTTGATGCGCTTTTGCGCGTTGACTTCGATTTGCATGTTGCACTCCAGGTTATGGCGGCCCCGCGACCAGGTACCGCCGTTTGAAAAATCCCAATTCGAATATTAAGCTGTGCCCGCTGACCTGCTCCCCGCCTATTCGCTGAACAGTGAACTGACCGAATCCTCGTTGCTTATGCGCAGTATGGTCTCCGCCAGCAGGTCGACCACCGAAAGCACGCGTATCTTGCTGCACTTCTTCGCATCCTCGCGCAGCGGGATGGAGTCGGTGACGACCACTTCGTCCAGCGCCGAGTTGGCGATACGCTCCACCGCCCCGCCCGAGAGCACCGGATGGGTGCAGTAGGCGAGCACCTTGACCGCGCCCTCGTCCTTGAGCGCCTGCGCCGCCTTGGCCAGCGTGCCCGCGGTATCGACCATGTCGTCCATGATCACGCAGGTGCGGCCTTTGACGTCGCCGATGATGTTCATCACTTCGGCATCGTTCGCCTTGGGGCGGCGCTTGTCGATGATGGCCAGGTCCGATTCCAGGCGCTTGGCCAGCGCGCGCGCGCGCACCACGCCGCCGACGTCGGGCGAGACCACCAGCAGATCTTCGTAGCCGTGTTTCCACAGGTCGCCGAGCAGAATCGGCGCGGCGTAGATGTTGTCCACCGGCACGTCGAAGAAACCCTGGATCTGGTCCGCATGCAGGTCCATGGTGAGCACCCGGTCCACGCCGGCGGCCTCGAGCATGTTGGCCACCACCTTGGCGCTGATCGCCACGCGCGCCGAGCGCGGCCGGCGGTCCTGGCGCGCATAGCCGAAATAGGGCAGCGCGGCGGTGACGCGGGCGGCCGATGCGCGCTTGAGCGCATCGATCATGATCAGCACTTCCATCAGATTGTCGTTGGTCGGCGTGCAGGTGGACTGCAGCACGAAACAGTCCCGGCCGCGCACGTTGTCCAACAGCTCGATCATCACCTCGCCGTCGGAAAAGCGGCTGACGCTGATGCCGCCCAGGGGAATATTGAGGCGTTTGGCCACCGCCGCAGCCAACTGTGGGTTGGCGCTGCCGGCAAAAATCATCAGGTGGTCGTACGCCATGTCTGTGGCCTGGTCCTTGCTGCGCGGTTTCTATCCGCTCACACCCGCAGCCGCGTAGCGGCGGGTCCATCGATTGCTGGCTGGGGAGGTAGGGATCGAACCTACGAATGCCGGAATCAAAATCCGGTGCCTTACCACTTGGCGACTCCCCAAACTCTACTTGCTCAGTTCCTGCAGCGGATGACGCTCCAAACCATGCACCACAAATCCGCGCAGTGCCGGCGGCAACTGCGCATGCACCGCGTATGCCGCGGATTTATTGGAAAATTCGGCATACACGCAGGCGCCGGAACCGCTCATGCGCGCCTCGCCGTGCTGTTTCAGCCAGGCCAGGTGGCGCGCCACGTCAGGATAGCTTTTGCATACCACGGGCTCGAGGTCGTTACGCAAGCTGCGCTGTTTCAGCCCGTCGAAAAAGGCCGTAATTTTGATCGGTTTTGCATCTCGTGTCAATTCTGGCGCGGCGAAAACGGCGGCCGTGGGGACCTGTACCGGCGGCACCAGCACCAGGTACCAGGCGTCCGGAAGCGCCAGCGGCGTGAGTTCTTCGCCCACGCCTTCGGCAAACGCATTCTGGCCGAACACGAATACCGGCACGTCGGCGCCCAGCTGCAGCGCCAGCCGCTGCAGCTGGGCGCGTGCCAGTCCCAGTTGCCACAGCTGGTTGAGCGCAATCAGCGTGGTAGCCGCGTCGGAGCTGCCGCCGCCCAGGCCGCCGCCCATGGGAATGCGTTTGTCGAGCTCGATTTCGACGCCGCCTGGATGCCCACCCGTGCGCTTGAGCAAGGCCGCGGCGCGCAGGCACAAATCCTGTTCGGGCGGCACGCCGGCGAGCGGCTGGCGCAGCGTAAGTCTGCCGTCATCGCGCGGCGTAAAGCGCAGCGTATCGGCCAGATCTATCAGGCGAAATGCGGTCTGCAGGCTGTGATATCCGTCGGCGCGCCTGCCGGTGACATGCAGAAACAGATTGAGCTTGGCCGGCGCCGGCCAGGCCCGCTCCCAGCCGCTCACGGCGCGCCGCGCCACTGGTCGATCGCGAGGCGGATCTCCACGTCTTCGCGCGACAACCGCAGCCGCGCCGGCAGACCGGTAGCGTCGTCATACGCAAGAAAATCCACCTGCCAGCCGGACTGCCGCAATTGCGCAAGGCGCTGCGAGCCATCCAGCGTCGTCTGCGCCGGCGCGCCGGCAGCCGCGCGGCCGCGCACCCAGTCTGGCAGACCTGCGAGCGGCAAGCGCCAGCCCAGCACCTTCTCGGTCAGGGACTCCACATCGCTCGCCTGATATACCTTTTGATCCGAGGTGGTGAGACTCACCAGGCCGTCGCGCCGGACGATGTGCGCGATACCCTGACCCAGCGGCGAGGAGAACAGCAGATCGTCGCCATTGGACTCGTGCTCCCAGCTGATGCTGCCGCTCGCCGCCTCGTTGCCGTACTTGACCGCAACCCGGCCGGAAAGATGGAACGCCTCGCCCACCGGCCGCGCCGGCCCCGGCTGCTGCTCGAGCGAGGCGCAAGCTGCGAGCAGCAGGCAGACGAGGAACGATGCGTAGCGCATGAGGAAGTCGTGGATGGCGCGGCCGGTCGCTTGCAGATGCGCGGTCCGGCCTGCCTCGGCTTAAGAGTTGGTTTCAATATGAGGGGATACCTCCCCTCATATTCCCCTAAATCGGCCGTTGCAAAATTTCATTTTGCAACCGGTTCTAAGGCTTGAAGCGCTTGATGGTGCTGTTGAGTGCGTCGTTGTCAGGCGTCTTCTTGTTCGCCTCCAGCCAGATCTTCTCGGCTTCGCCGTGCTCGCCCGCCACCCACAGCACTTCGCCCAGATGCGCCGCAATTTCCGGATCGGGGCGCGCGCTGTAGGCCTTGCGCAGGTATTCCAGCGCCTCTCGCAGCTTGCCCTGGCGGTATAGCACCCAGCCCATGCTGTCGATGATGAACGGGTCCTCCGGCGCGAGCGCCAGCGCTTTCTCGATCAGCTGCTGCGCTTCCGGCAGGCGCAGGTTGCGGTCGGCGAGCGAATAGCCGAGGGCGTTGTAGGCATGCGCATGGTCGGGCTGCAGGCGGATTACTTTCTTCAGGCTGCTCTCGAGCAGGTCCATGCGCCCGAGCTTTTCCGCGACCATGGCGTAGTCGTAGAGCAGTTCGGGCTGCTCCGGCATGTTTTTCAGCGCTTCCCCGATCAGGTTGAACGCCTCCTCGGGCCGCTTCGCGTCGCGCAGCATCTGCGCCTCAGTCAGCAGCAATTGCACCCGCCCCTCGGCGCTGCCGGGCTCGACCTGCCGCAGGTGCGCGCGCGCCGCGTCCAGCTTGCCCTGCTTGCTCAGCACCAGCGCGTAGCGCATCTGCGCGCGCAGGTACAAATCGCCGCCGCCGACTTCGTCATACCAGCGCAGCGCCTCCGGGTAATCCTTCTGATCCTCCGCGATCTGCCCCAGATACAGGCGCACCGTGTCCCGGTCGCGGTAGGGCAGTTCGAGCAAGCGCTTGAAATTCGCGTCCGCCAGTTTGTAGTCATGCAGCTGCAGCGACAGCACGCCGACCGCAAACACCACGTCGGCATTGTCGGGAAAGTCCTTCGACAGCGTCTGGAACTCGGCCCGCGCCTCGGTGTATTTTTGCTCCGTCACGAGCAGGCGCGCGTAGCCCAGGCGCACTTCGCGCGATTTGGGGTGACGTTCCAGGAATCCGGCAAGGCGCTGCAGCGCGATCGCGTTCGACTGCCGCTGCAGCAGCTGCGCCTCCAGCAGCACCGGCAGTTCCCATTCCGGCTTCAGCTTGGATGCCGCGCGCACTTCCGCGAGCGCGAGCCCGGCGTCCTCGGCGCCGACCGCCGCCTGGGCCAGCGCAAAATGCGCCTGCGCGACTTTGGGATATGGCTGCGTCAGTTGCTGCACCAGCTTGAGCGATTGCGCCTTGCCCTGGCTGCCGGCAAGCAGCCGGCTCAGCTGCAGGAAGCCGTCACCGTCGCTGTGCCGTTCCAGCATTTTCTGCAAATAAGGCAGCGCTTCGTCCTGGCGCTTGGCTCCGATCAGCAGGCTGGTAAGCGCCTGCAGCGCCGACATCGAGTCGGGCTCGGCTTCGTACCAGATCCTGGCCGCGTCGATGGCGGCGCCGGGCATGCGCGCATAGAGGGCGACCTCGGCCGCGCGCCGCGCAATGCGTGGATCGCGCGTCTGCCTGGCCAGGTCGGCATAGGCCTGCGCCGACAAGCCGAGCGCACCGCGCTGGCCGGCGACCTCCGCGAGCAGGTATTCGTACAGCACTTCCTCGGTCAGTTCCTGTTTGGGCAGGGCCGCCTGCGCCGCCGCCTCGGCCGCGGCCGCAGCCGCCGCAGCCGCCGCCGGCGCAGCGGCCGCCGTCGGCGCAGGCGTTTGCGCCTGGGCAGTTGCCGGAACCGCAGCCGGCGCGCCCTGCCGCGGCTGCTGTGCGCAAGCGGCAAGTGCAATGCCGAGGCTTGCAAGCAGGATTCGGCGCATCAGGGTGTGGGCGAAAAGGCGCATAAACGACATTATTGCGCTGCTAGCTTAGCGTGGGGGGTACATATTAGGTATATTTCCATGCCAGTACAAGGAAAACCGGCCCGCTGACAAGATCATGCCCGAACTCCCCGAAGTAGAAATCACGCGCCGCGGCATCGAGCCTTATCTGACCGGCAATATCATAACCGGTGTTCGCGTGAGCGAACCCAGGCTGCGCTGGCCGATACCGCCGAATCTCGCCTCGCGCGTCACCGGCCGGCGCATCGCCGGCGTTGCCCGCCGCGGCAAATATATCCTCATCGATTGCAGCGCGGATGAACGCCGCGGATCGCTGCTGCTGCACCTGGGCATGTCCGGAAGTCTGCGCATCATGCAAGCCGGCGCCAAAGCGCAGGCGCACGAGCACTTCGACCTGCTGATCGGCAAAAACTTGCTGCGCCTGCGCGACCCGCGCCGCTTCGGTGCCGTGTTGTGGACCGGCGGCGATCCGGCGCGCCACCCGCTGCTTGCGGACTTGGGCGCAGAGCCGCTGGAGGCGGCGTTCACCGGCAGGTTTCTGCACTCGGCCACGCGCGCACGCAAAGCGGCGGTCAAGCTGGTCCTCATGAACGCGAACATCGTCGTCGGCGTCGGCAACATCTACGCCAACGAAAGCCTGTTTCACGCCCGCATCCATCCGCGCACCCCTGCCGCGCGCGTTTCGCTCGCACGCTACGAGGCGCTTGCAGCTGCGGTCAAATCGACGCTGAAACAGGCGCTGGCCGCAGGCGGCAGCAGCCTGCGTGACTTCGTCCACTCGGACGGCAGTTCGGGCTATTTTCAGCAGCAGTACTACGTCTATGGACGCGCCGGCCTGCCCTGCCGCGTCTGCGCTGCACCGATACGGGTGCTGCGCCAGGGTCAGCGGTCGACGTTTTTCTGCCCGGTCTGCCAGAAATAGCGGGGGCGCCTGCCCGATGGGGCGTTTCAACTGCCCTGTTTCTGCGCCGTCAGCCGCTCGTATTTCTGCTGCAGCTGTTCCCTGGTCTCGGCATGATCGGGGTCGAGCGGAATGCAGTCCACCGGGCAGACCGCGACGCACTGCGGCTCGTCGAAATGGCCCACGCACTCGGTGCATTTCTGCGGGTCGATGACGTAGATTTCCTCGCCCTGCGATATGGCGCCGTTCGGGCATTCCGGCTCGCACACGTCGCAGTTGATGCACTCGTCGGTGATCATCAGCGCCATATCAGCCGCCCATCTGCCCGATCTTTTCCTTGATGCATTTCTCCACTGCAGGGTGCACGAACTTGCTCACGTCTCCGCCGAGGGTCGCGATTTCGCGCACCATAGTCGCGGAGACGAACATATGCTGCTCGCCCGGGGTGAGAAACAGCGTCTCGACGTCCGGATAGAGGTTGCGGTTCATTCCCGCCAGCTGGAATTCGTATTCGAAGTCGGATACGGCGCGCAACCCGCGCAGCACCACGCGCGCATCCTGCGCGCGGATGAAATTCATCAGCAGGCCGCGAAAGCTTTCCACGCGCACATTGGGGTAACAGGACAGAACGTCGCGCGCCATGGCGACGCGCTCGTCCAGGGTGAAGAACGGCTGCTTGGCGCGGCTGTCGGCGACGGCGACGATCAGCTCGCCGAACACCAGGGCCGCGCGCCGCACCAGATCCTCGTGGCCACGCGTGAGCGGGTCGAATGTACCGGGGTAGACAGCCTTGGTTGTCATGTCAAAATGAGGGGACACGGCCCCTCACACTCCCCTGAATTGGCTGTTGCAAAATTCATTTTGCAACAGGTTTTTGGTCTTCATATGTCACCAAAGTGTAGTGCACCTGTCCGGCGCGCCCGCGCTTGAGCACCCGCCAGGCACCCGACGGGACGAATGCCGCGCCACTTTCCGCATAGACCCGCGCGCCCGGCCGCAACAGCGGCACGAGCAGCGGCAAGGCCCGCGCCAGCAGCGTCGATCCGAACGGCGGGTCGAGAAACACCAGGTCGAAACGCGCCTCCGGATTCGCCGCAGCGGCCGTGGCGAATTCTAGCGCATCCATACAGTGCAATTGCAGGTTTTTCGCGCCGAGCGCGTCGGCATTGCGCCGCAGCGCCGCGCACGCAACGCGGCTCACTTCCACCATCACCACCGAAGCCGCGCCGCGCGACAGCGCCTCGAAACCGAGCGCGCCGCTGCCGGCGAACAGATCGAGACAAGACTGAGCGCCGAGGTCCTGCCCGAGCCAGTTGAACAGCGTTTCGCGCACGCGGTCGGCGCTGGGGCGCAGGCCTTCGTGATCGGGAAAGCTGATGCGCCGGCTGCGCCATTCGCCGCCGATGATGCGGACCTGGTTACTTTTCGCCACTGCCGACGACGACAGTCACCAGATGATCCGGCTGCACGCGCCGCGCGAACGCCGCGCGCACCTCGGCGACGCTCACCGCCTCCACGCGCCGGGCGAAATCGTCCAGCCAGCTGAGCGGCAGCCGGTAAAAGCCGATCAGCGCGACTTGCTGCAGCAGCTTGCGGTTGCTGTCTATGCGCAGCGCGAAGCCGCCGACCAGGTTCTGTTTCGCCGCCTTCAGCTCGGCCGCGCTCGGCCCCTGCGCGAGAAAGCCGGCGAGCACCGCGCGCACCCGTTCGAGCGCTTCGTCGGCCTGTGCCTTCCTGGTCTGCAGGCCGATTTGCAGCGGGCCCTCCTGCGCTAGCGGCAGAAATTAACTGTAGACGCTGTAGGCGTAGCCGCGCTTTTCGCGCACTTCGAGGTACAGGCGCGAAACGAAGCCGCCGCCGCCGAGCGTGTAGTTGCCCACCAGCAGCGGAAAATAGTCCGGGTCATCGCGCGCAATCGCCGGCAGTCCGAGCAGGATATGGCTTTGCGATGCCGGATGCGCGATGCGCAGCGTCCGTGCTTGCGGCTGAATCACAGGCGGCAAGGCGGGCGGCGCGCCCGCGGCGCGCGGCAGTCCCGCGCTAAGCTGCTCGGCGATGCGCGCGGCGAGCGCGCGATCGGCGTCGCCGACGATGGTGAGCACGGCGCGGGAAGCGACGTAGTTTGCGCGGTAGTAGCGCTCGACGTCGGCGCGTTCGATGCGGGCCACGGTATCCGGCGTGGGTGCGAGCGCGTAGGGGTGCGTGTCGTAGAGCAGGCGGTAGAAGGCTTTGCTTGCAATCGCTTCGGGCTTGGTTTCGTCTTCCTTGAGCGCATCGGACAGGCGCGCCTTCTCGCGCGCAAAGGCGTTTTCTGGAAATGCCGGCGCCTGCAGGATTTCGGCCAGCGTTTCCACCGCCTGTGTGCGCTCGCGTTCGCTCGACAGGGTGCGCAGGCTGTAGCCGGCGCGGTCGCGGTCCACATCGCCGTCGAGCTGCGCACCGACATCGGCAATGCGCCGGCCGATCTCCTCTTCCGAGCGCGTGGCGGTTCCGGCCTTGATCAGCGTATGGGTGAGCCCGGCCAGCCCGGCGAGCGCCGCGGGGACGCGGCGCCCGCCCGCGTCGAAATCGACGTTGATGTCGAGTATCGGCAAGCCGCGGGTCTCGACGAAATAGACGCGCGCCCCCGAGGCTGTGGTCCAGTGCTGGATCGGCAGCACCGCCTGCGCGGCGCACGACAGCAGCCCAAGCGCCGCCGCCGCGGCCGCGCGCCGCAATCCCCGCCCCTTGCTGAGGGCGCTGCGCGCCACGCTATGGCCTTCCCGGCTGCGGCGCGGGCCGCGCCGCGGCCGGCTCGAGCGCCTGCGGATCGAGCACGGCGACGGTGAGATGGTCGTCGATGAAATATTGCCTGGCCACGGCGCGCACCTGCTCCGCAGTCACCGCCTTTACGCGCTCGAGCGCGCGGTCGATGTCGCGGTACGACAGGCCGGCGGACTCGAATTGCCCGATTTCCATCGCCTGGCCGAAGATCGAATCGCGCTTGAACACCTGGCTGGCGACAAGTTGCGCCTTGACCCGCGCCAACTCCTCCTCGGTAACGCCGTCTCGCACCAGGCGCTCGAGCTCCGCGCGCAGGCCAGCCTCCAGATCGGCCGCGCTCTTTCCCTGGCTCGGCGTACCTTCGAGAAAGCACATGCCCGGACCGCGCGCGCTTGCATCGTAGCCCGCGCCGACTTCGCTGGCGAGGCGGCTGTTGCGCACCAGCGCTTGATTCAGGCGCGCCGATTCATTGCCGTCGAGCACCCCGTTGAGCACTTCCAGCGCGTAGGGCTGCCAGTCCTTGTCCACGTCGCGCAGCACCGGGCATTTCCAGCCCATCAGCAGATACGGCAGCTCGGCCGGCGCCTTCACCACCAGGCGGCGCACGCCGCGCTGCTCCGGCTCGACCTGGGGCTTGCGCCCGGGCAGGTCGCGCGCCTTGATCCCGCCGTAGTATTTCCTTGCCAGCGCGAATACTTCCTCCGCCCTGACGTCCCCCACCACCACCACGAAAGCGTTGTTCGGGACGTACCAGCGCGCATACCAGCTGCGCGCGTCCAGGTAGTTCATGTTGACCAGATCGTTCATCCAGCCTATGACCGGCCGCCGGTAAGAGTGGGCGAGAAAAGCCTCGGCGTTGAGCGCCTCGGACACCAGTGCGCGCGGCCGGTCGTCGGTGCGCAGGCGCCGCTCTTCCATCACCACTTTGATCTCGCTCGAGAAGTCGGACTCGCTCACCAGCAGATTGGCCATGCGATCCGCCTCCAGGCGCAGCATCAGCGGCAGCGCGGCCTTGGGCACCTGCTGGAAATAGGCGGTGTAGTCGCGGTTGGTGAAGGCATTTTCGCGTCCGCCGGCGGCGGCGATGCGGCGCGAGAACTCGCCGCTTTTCGCCGTCTTCGTGCCCTTGAACATCATGTGCTCGAGCACGTGCGCGACGCCGCTGGTGCCGCTTTGCTCATCCATGCTGCCGACGCGGTACCAGACCATGTGCACCACGGTCGGGGCGCGATGGTCTTCCTTGACGATCACTCGCAGGCCGTTGGCGAGCGTGCGCTCCTGCACGGCGTCTTGCGCGCCCGCCGCGCCCGCAGCGAGGATCGTGAACAGCGCCAGGGACGCGCGAAACATCCGGATTTTCATTCACACCCTTCTGTTAAAATCGGAGCGTATCTTAGCGGTTTTTGCCGCCAGGCGCGCGAGCCTCCATGTTCAGTTTTCTCAAGAAATCCGCCGAAGCAGCGCCGGGTCCTGGCTGGAGCGAGAAGCTCAAGGCGGGGCTAGCGCGCACACGCGTCCAGATCGGCGGCCTGTTCGGCGGCGGCAAGATCGACGCAGCGCTGTACGAGGAGCTCGAGTCTGCGCTGCTGTGCGCAGACACCGGCGTGGCGGCGACCCAGTACCTTCTGGATAACCTGCGCCGCCAGGTCGGGAAGAAAGGCCTGACCGAAGCGCGCGAGCTCAAGGCGGCGCTGCGCGAATGCCTTGCCGCGCTGATCGCGCCGCTGGAGCAGCCGCTCGCGACCGAGGGCCACCATCCGTTCATCATCATGCTCGCCGGCGTCAACGGCGCGGGCAAGACCACCTCCATCGGCAAGCTGGCCAAACTGTTCCAGGCGCAGGGGAAGAGCGTGCTGCTCGCTGCGGGAGACACGTTCCGCGCCGCGGCGCGCGAGCAGCTCGCCATCTGGGGCGAGCGCAACCAGGTCTCGGTGATCACGCAGCAGGGCGGCGATCCGGCGGCGGTGATTTTCGACGCCATCCAGGCAGCGCGCGCGCGCAACATCGACATCGTGCTCGCCGATACCGCCGGGCGGCTGCCGACGCAGCTCAACCTGATGGAGGAGATCCGCAAGGTCAAGCGCGTCATCGCCAAGGCCGATGCGAGCGCGCCGCATGAAGTCCTGCTGGTGCTGGACGCGAATACCGGCCAGAACGCGCTCAGCCAGGTCAAGGCCTTCGACGATGCGCTGGGACTGACCGGCCTCATCCTGACCAAGCTCGACGGCACCGCGAAGGGCGGGGTCATCGCGGCGATCGCGCGCGAGCGGCCGGTGCCGATACGCTTCATCGGCATCGGCGAGGGCATCGACGACCTGCGTCCGTTCCTGGCGCAGGATTTCGCCGGCGCGCTGGTCGATTCGGACTGAACCCGCGCATGCGCGCCGCCGTCCGATGATCAGCTTCAGCCAGGTGCGAAAAAGCTATCGCGGCGGCCACGAGG
>JAAOZY010000061.1 GCA_012274205.1 Betaproteobacteria bacterium | reverse complement strand
GACGGCATTTCGGTGCTGCCGGTCACGTCGCTCGTCCTCGAGCACATTGCCTCCACAGGACGTGTATCCACCGGCATCCCGCGGCTCGACGCCATGCTGGGCGGAAAGGGCTTTTACCGGGGCAGCAGCGTGTTGGTCTCCGGTACGGCCGGCACCGGCAAGAGCAGTATCGCCGCGCACTTTGCCGATGCGGCCTGCCGCCGCGGCGAGCGCGTAATCTATTTTTCCTTTGAAGAATCGCCCAGCCAAATCATGCGCAACATGCGCTCCATCGGGATCGAACTGCAACCGTGGGTAAAGAAAGGTCTGCTGCATATTCAGGCCAACCGTCCCTCGGCTGCGGGTTTGGAAACGCACCTGGCGATGAAGCACAAGGTGATCAATGACTTCAAACCGCAGGTGGTGATTCTGGATCCGTTGAACAGTTTCGTCGTCGGGAACAACGAGATCGGAGTCCAATCGATGTTCATGCGGCTGTTGGACTTTTTGAAAACGAAGCAGATCACCGGCTTGTTCACCAACTTGACGGCAGGCGGCAGCGTGGATGAGCAGACCGAGATTGGCATTTCGTCCCTGATAGACACCTGGCTCCTGCTGCGTGCCATCGACAGCGGCGGCGAGCGCAATCGCGGTTTATCCGTCCTGAAATCGCGCGGCATGGCGCACTCGAATCAGGTTCGTGAGTTTTTGCTGACCGATCACGGCGTGGAATTGCGCGATGTGTACGTCGGCGCGAGCGGCGTGCTGACCGGCTCGGCGCGGCTGACGCAGGAGGCGCAGGATCGGGCCCGGCAAATGCTGCACAAGCAGGAAATCGAGCGCCGACAACTCGAACTGAAGAGCAAACACCAGGCGCTGGAAGCGCAGATCGCCGCGCTGCGCGCCGAGTTTGAACCGCAAGAAGCCGAGTTGCGGAAAATCATCGGGCAGGAACAGGCGCAGGGCGCGCAACTGGCGCAGGGACGTGTCGACATGGGCGTGAGCCGCGAAGAGGACGCTGCAGCGAAGAATTCAAAACGGGGATCGAAGTGAAAGCGGACCCGAACAAGCGTGCGCAGCCCAAGATCAAGACAGCGCCGCGCGTAGCCGCATCAAACCGCTACATCTTGATGCTGTACGTTGCGGGACAATCGCCGAAATCGGTGAACGCAATCGCGAATATCAAAAAGATCTGCGAAGAACACCTGCAAGGGCGCTACCAGCTGGACGTAATTGATCTGTACCAGCAGCCGCAACTCGCACTGGGCGAACAGATCATCGCTGTTCCGACGCTGTTAAGAAAACTTCCGCCCCCGTTGCGCCGCATCATCGGCGATCTGTCGAACACCGAGCGGGTTCTGGTGGGCCTGGATCTGCGAAGTACCGCGTAATGCCAGACGAGCGCAATCTCGGGAAAGTTACCGCAGAAGAGCAAGACCTGCGCGCCCGGCTTGAAATAGCCGAAGAGTCCCTGCGCGAGATCCTGAGCGGTGAGGCGGACGCGCTGTTCGTCGCGGGTGCGGGTGGCGCGCAGCTGTTTGCGCTCAAGGGCGCGGATCAATCCTACCGCACGTTGATTGAGAACATGAGCGAGGGGGCGCTCACCCTGACGTCGGCGGGCCTGATCCTGTACGCCAATCGGCGCTTTGCCGAGATGCTCGGAACGCCTCTCGAAAAGGTAATCGGCTCCGAGATTTACAACTGGTTCGCGCCCGAAAGCCGGCAGGTCCTGCAGACACTGCTGCGAAGAGACGCGGTCGACGGCCGCCGTGAGGAAATGGTCCTCGCTGCCACCGATGGAACACAGGTGCCGGTCAATCTTTCGGTGAGCCACCTGACGCTGGAAGGGATGCCTGACTCCTTCTGCATGGTAGCGACCGACCTGACGGAACAGAAGCGCAATGAGGCGATTCTTGCCGCCGATAAACTCGCGCGCGCGATCCTGGAACAGTCCGCCGACACGATCGTGATCTGCGACGAGACCGGGCGCATCATACGCGCCAGCAAGCAGGCGCAAGCGATCTGCGGCAGCAACCCCGTCGGACAACACTTTGAGCACGCTTTTCACCTGCGCCAGTCAGATGGCGCGGCATTTTCTCCCATTGGCGCCATCGAAACGAGCGTTCGCAAGTCGGTAGAGGCGAGGCTGGAACGCAACGGCGAGCAGTTCGATTTGCTGGTTAGTGTCGGAAACCTCAAAGGCGCACGAAGCGAGCTGCTCGGTAGCGTGGTAACGCTGACCGACATCACCGAAAGCAAGCGTGCCGAGGAAGCCTTGCACGAGAGCGAGGCGCGCTTCCGCAGCCTGACCGAAATGTCTTCCGACTTCTACTGGGAAAGCGACGCCGAGCACCGGCTCACGGCGCGCACGTCGGCAAACGAGAAGCTGAACGCCGTTACGGCGTTCCGGCGCGGGGCGCAGATCGGTCAGCGCCGCTGGGAGATTCCGTATGTATCGCCCAGCGAAGCCGGTTGGGAGGCGTATCGAGCCGTGCTCGAAGCGCATCTCCCGTTCCGCGATTTCGAGTTCTCGCGGCTCGCGGCTGACGGCGCAGAACGCCATATTTCGATCAGCGGCGATCCTGTGTTCGACGCCTCAGGCGCATTCCAAGGCTACCGCGGTGTCGGTAAGGACATCACCGAGCGTAAGCTGGCAGAAGTAACCCTGCAACTCCGCGCGGCGGAGTTGCAGGAATCGCAGCGCATCGCGCGGATCGGAAGTTGGGCATGGACGCTTGCTACGGGCGTCATCACGTGGTCTGATGGAATGAACCATGTCCTCGCCCGCGACCGTGCTTTGCCGGCGCCGACCTTTGAGACCCTGCAGCAGTTCTATACACCGGAGAGTTGGCAACGGCTGGGGGCCGCTATCGCCAACACCATCGAGACCGGGGCTCCATACGATCTAGAACTTGCGATGATCCGCGCCGACGGCGCGACCTGTTGGACGACCACACGCGGCGAGGCGATACGGGGTGCGGATGGTGCCGTGGTGAAGCTGCGCGGGACCGTGTATGACATCACCGAACGCAAGCAAGCCGAGGGGGAATTGCGCGAAAGCGAGCGCCGCTTCACCGACCTGCTGGGAAATGTGGAACTGATTTCAGTAATGCGTGACCGCGAAGAGCGGATCACTTATTGTAACGATTACCTGCTCTTCCTGACCGGTTGGCAACTGGAAGAAGTTATCGGGCAGAACTGGATCGAGCTTTTCGTGCCGCCCGAAATTGCCAGCGAGAAGAAAGAGATTTTTGCGTCGCTCCTCCTCAACGCGCCGGAAGCGTGGCATCACGAAAGCGAGATTCTCACTCGTTCGGGGGAGCGGCGGCTCGTCCGCTGGAGCAATACGGTGCTGCGCTCGGGAACCGGTGATGTGATCGGAACCGCAAGCATCGGCGAAGACATAACGGTGCAGAAGCAGGCTGAGATCGGTATCAAGCACCTGAATCGCGTATACGCGGTGCTAAGTGGCATCAACACATTGATTGTGCGGGTACGCGACCGCGACGAACTGTTCCGGGAGGCGTGCCGGATCGCGGTCGAAACAGGCGGGTTCCGCATGGCCTTGATAGGCATCGTGGATCGGAGCGCAATGAGGATCATCCCGGTCGGCACGGCAGGCGTGGATGACGAGTTCCTGACCCTCATCAAAGACCGCTTCTCGTTGGTCGGCGGCCCATCGCTTGGAAATACCATACCCGCGCAAGTGATTAGGGAGAAAAGGGTCATTGTTGTCAATGATGTGCAAATCAATCCCGAAATCGTATTCGGCAGGAAATACGCCGAATCAGGCGTCCGCTCAATGGCTGTTTTGCCGCTCGTGGTCACGGATGAAGCGGTAGGCATGCTGGTGCTGTACGCCAGTGAGACTGCATTTTTTCATGAAGACGAGATGAAGCTGCTGACCGAACTGGCCGGCGACATCGCGTTCGCGATTGATCACCTCGCCAAGCAGGATCGGCTCGATTACCTCGCCTACTACGATGCGCTGACCGGACTCGCGAACCGCAGCCTGTTTCTCGAACGGCTGGCGCAGTACATGCGCAGCGCTGTCAGTGGCGGGCACAAGCTTGCCGTGGCCTTGATCGATCTGGAGCGGTTCAAAAACATCAACGACAGCCTCGGCCGGCCGGCGGGCGACGCGCTCTTGAGGCAGGTGGCGGAGTGGATGACGCGCATTACAGGGGACACCAGCGTGCTGGCGCGAGTGGGGGCGGACATTTTCGCCGGGGTGCTGCCGCAAGTAAAGCAGGGAGGCGACGTGGCGCGGCTTCTCGAGAAAACGATGCAAGCTTTCATGGACCATCCATTCCGCCTGAATGACGCAGTGTTCCGGGTCGCCGCCAAGGTCGGCGTAGCGCTATTCCCGGATGACGGCGCCGACGCCGACACCTTGTTCAGGAACGCGGAAGCTGCGCTCAAAAAGGCCAAGGCTAGCGGCGAGCGGTATCTGCTTTACAGGCAGGAGATGACCGAAGCGGTGGCCGGCAAGCTCACCCTGGAAAACCAGCTGCGCGAGGCGCTGGACAAACGCGAATTCGTGCTCCATTACCAGCCCAAGGTGAACCTCGCGAGCGGAAAGGTGACCAGTGCCGAGGCGCTGATCCGCTGGAACGATCCGCGTACGGGCCTGGTGCCGCCGGGGCGGTTCATCCCGGTCCTGGAAGAAACCGGGCTGATCTATGACGTCGGGCGCTGGGCGCTGCGCCAGGCGATCGCGGACTACCTGCGCTGGCGCGCCGCGGGCCTGCCTGCGGTGCGCATTGCGGTGAACGTGTCG
>JAAOZY010000398.1 GCA_012274205.1 Betaproteobacteria bacterium | reverse complement strand
TTTTTGCGCCAGGGCCAGCTGCGCGCGGCCGGCCTCGAGATCGGCGACTTTCTCGTCCAGGCGCGCCGCGGCGTCCTGGGCGTCGATGCGTGCAAGCACCTGCCCGGCGCGCACTGCCTCGCCTTCGCGCACCAGCATCGATTTCAGCTCGCCCGAGACTTTCGCCTTCACCGTGGTCCAGTTATGCGGCTGCAGCGTGCCGGTGATGGAAATGGCGCGGCGCAGTTCGCGCGTTTCCGGCTGCACCAGGTCGCTCGCCGCGAATTCGATCGGCGGGGCGCTCGACGGTTGCGCCGAGGCGACGCTGTTGTCATGGGTTGCGATGACGGCAACGACAACTGCCGCGGCAAGGCCGCCGGCGGCCATCCACCAATGCCTATTTCTTTGTGCGGGCATGCATTTTCTCCTGTGCCTGCGCTAGCTGCAGGCTGTGCAACAACATATCCAGATAGGCATCGAGGTAGCGCGCCGGCTGCAACTTCTCGCGCTCGCAGCAGCCAAAGGAATGGCCCCATACCGCGAGCATCACCAGCGGCGCCAAGGCTACGTGCACCAGATGGTCGTTGTCGACCTCGCGAAATTCCCCGGAGTCGACGCCGCGCTGCAGCACATCGCGGAACATGGACAGGGCACGCTGGATCACTTCGTCGTAATAGAACTTGGCAAGGTCGGGAAAGTTGCCGGACTCCGCAATGACCAGCTTCGGAATGCCGGCAATCCTGGTCGAACCGGTCAGTTCCCACCAGCCGCGCACCAGCTGGCGCACCAGATCGGCGGAACTGCCGGAAAATGCCTGGACCAGGTCCTCGCCGTGCTGCAGCACCGGCAGCATATTGCCGCGCACCACCGCCTTGAACAGTTCTTCCTTGTTTTCGAAATACAGGTACAGCGTGCCCTTGCTCACGCCCGCGTGCGCGGCGACGTCGTCCAGCCGCGTGCTGGCGTAGCCGCGCTCGACGAACAGCTCGAGTGCGGCGGCGATGATTTCCTCGGGGCGCGCATCCTTGCGCCGCGCCCAGCGCGGCAGCGGTTTTGGTTCCGGTACGTTCATATCCAAGCCTGATTGATAACTGACCGGTCAGTAATATATAGATCGGCGCCAGGAAAGTCAACGGCTTTGCCCTTTCCGGCGCGGCCGCTTCGGGGGCTGGCCCGGGTGCACGCGGGTGCGTTGCAATGCAGGGTTGATTGCGGTACCTTGACTGCCTGACGTTGGGGGTCCTGCGCTCGCGGTTTGGTCCGGCGGCGCGGGTGAGAGAGTCCCTTTGAACCTGATGCGGATAATGCCGCCGCAGGGAAGCGTGAGCAGATCTCCCTCCTGCCTTCGCCCCTGCTGTTACCTGGAGCGAACCATGAACGCCAACCCGAAATTCATCGCCGCGACCGCCCATGTGGACGCGGCGGCGGTGCAGCCGCTGCCGAATTCGCGCAAGATCTATGTGCAGGGCAGCCGGCCCGACCTGCAGGTGCCGATGCGCGAAATCAGCCAGGCGGACACGCCGGCGTCCTTCGGTGCCGAGAAGAACCCGCCGATCTATGTCTACGACACGTCCGGCCCCTATACCGATCCGGCCGCCAAAATCGACATACGCGATGGCCTGGCGCCGCTGCGTGCCCAATGGATAGCAGAGCGCGGCGACACGGTGGAGCTTGACGGCCCCACTTCCGGCTTCGGCAAAGAGCGCCTGCGCGATCCGAAGCTGACCGAGCTGCGCTTCAACCTGCAGCGCAAGCCGCGGCGCGCCAAACCCGGCATGAACGTGTCCCAGATGCACTACGCCCGCCGCGGCATGGTTACGCCGGAAATGGAATACATCGCCATCCGCGAGAACCTGCAGCGCCGGCAATACATCGAAAGCCTGCGCAGCTCCGGCCCGATGGGATCCAAGCTGGCCGATCTGATGGCGCGCCAGCACCCGGGCCAGCCCTTCGGCGCGGCGATTCCCGAGGAGATCACGCCGGAATTCGTGCGTGACGAGGTGGCGCGCGGACGCGCCATCATTCCCGCCAACATCAACCATCCCGAATCCGAGCCGATGATCATCGGGCGCAACTTCCTGGTGAAAATCAACGCCAACATCGGCAATTCGGCGCTGGGTTCCTCGATCGGCGAAGAAGTCGAGAAAATGACCTGGTCGATCCGCTGGGGCGGCGACACGGTGATGGATCTGTCTACCGGCAAGCATATCCATGAAACGCGCGAATGGATCATTCGCAATGCGCCGGTACCGATCGGCACCGTGCCCATCTATCAGGCACTAGAAAAAGTCGACGGCAAAGCCGAGGAACTCACCTGGGACATCTTCCGCGACACGCTGATCGAACAGGCGGAGCAGGGCGTGGACTATTTCACCATCCACGCCGGCGTGCTGCTGCGCTATGTGCCGATGACGGCCAAGCGCCTGACCGGCATCGTCAGCCGCGGCGGCTCGATCATGGCCAAGTGGTGCCTGGCGCACCACAAGGAGAGTTTCCTCTACACCCATTTCGAAGACATCTGCGACATCATGAAGGCCTATGACGTCGCATTTTCCCTGGGCGACGGCCTGCGTCCGGGATCGATCTACGATGCCAACGACGAAGCGCAGCTGGGCGAGCTGAGAACGCTGGGCGAACTCACCGACATCGCCTGGAAGCACGACGTGCAGGTGATGATCGAAGGCCCGGGCCACGTTCCCATGCATATGATCAAGGAGAACATGGACCTGCAGCTGCGCGATTGCAAGGAGGCGCCGTTCTACACCCTCGGACCGCTCACCACCGACATCGCCCCGGGCTACGACCACATCACCTCGGGCATCGGCGCGGCGATGATAGGCTGGTACGGCACCGCCATGCTGTGCTACGTCACGCCGAAGGAGCACCTCGGCCTGCCGAACAAGGCCGACGTGAAGGACGGCATCATCACCTACAAGATCGCGGCGCATGCGGCCGATCTCGCCAAAGGGCACCCGGGCGCGCAGATCCGCGACAATGCGCTGTCCAAGGCGCGCTTCGAATTCCGCTGGGAGGATCAATTCAATATCGGCCTCGATCCGGACAAGGCACGCGAGTTCCACGACGAGACTCTGCCGCGTGACAGTGCCAAGGTGGCGCACTTCTGCTCCATGTGCGGCCCGCATTTCTGCTCCATGAAAATCACCCAGGACGTGCGCGACTACGCCGCGGCGCAGGGCGTAGATGAGCAGGCGGCGCTGGAGAAAGGCATGGAACAGAAGGCGGCGGAGTTCGTGAAAAAGGGCGCGCAGATCTATTCCAAGGCCTGAGCGCATTCTGCTTCAAGAAAACGGCGCGCACCTGCGCCGTTTTTTTCGACTGGCCGGGGAGGATAGCCGCGCGCGAGCGTGAATTTTTTCCGCCGCGGCGCCTGCCGCAGCCCCGCCAGCGCTTACAATCCGGCGCATGGATCAACTCATACTCGTCAAAGCGCTCATACTCGGCGTGGTCGAAGGCCTCACCGAGTTTCTTCCGGTATCCAGCACCGGCCACTTGATCCTCGCCGGCGACCTGCTCAATTTCAACGATGAGCGCGGCAAGCTGTTCGAGATCGTGATCCAGTGCGGCGCGATCCTCGCGGTGTGCTGGGAATACCGGGTAAAGATCGGCGCGGTGATCGCCGGCCTGGGCTCGCAGCGCGAGGCGCAGCGCTTCGTCCTGAACCTCGTGATCGCCTTCATTCCTGCCGCGGTGCTGGGCCTGGCGTTCGGAAAAGCGATCAAGGCGCAGCTGTTCCAGCCGGTGCCGGTGGCGCTGGCTTTCATCGTCGGCGGCTTTGTCATCCTTTGGGCGGAGCGGCGCAAACACACGGTGCGCATCCAGGAAGTGGAGGAGCTGCGCTGGAGCGATGCGCTGAAGCTGGGATTCGCGCAGGCATTCGCGCTGATCCCGGGGACGTCGCGCTCCGGGGCCACCATCATCGGCGGCCTGCTGTTCGGCCTGTCGCGCAAGGCGGCGACAGAGTTTTCGTTCTTCCTGGCGATCCCGACGCTGTTCGCCGCCTCAGCCTACGAACTCTACAAGGAGCGCGCGCTGCTCTCGTTCAAGGACTGGGGCATGTGGGCGGTCGGCTTCGTTGCGGCCTTCGTTTCCGCGTTCCTGTGCGTGCGCTGGCTGCTGCGCTACATATCCAGCCATGACTTCAGCCTGTTCGCCTGGTACCGCATCGCGTTCGGGCTGGTCGTGCTCGGTACCGCCTACTCCGGCCTGGTCGACTGGACCGTGCACTGAGGCGTTCACCACGCCTGTTGCGGCGGGTGTCAGGCCGGCATCGGGTTCAGTAGGCCGCGACCGCGCCGTCGGAGCGCGGATCGGCCCCGCCTTCGAGCACGCCGTTGCCATGGCGCACGATGGCGCCGGCGTGCCCCATGATTTCGTCCCAGTCCTGCAGCACCTCGACTTCGTGGCCGTAGCGCCTGAGCTGCGCCACGATTTCGGCCGGAAAGCGCGCTTCCAGTTTGAGCGTATCGCTGGTCTGTCCCCAGGTGCGGCCGAGCAGCCAGCGCGGCGCGCTCACCGCTTCCTGTGGATTCATGCCGAAGCAGGCGTAGCGCGTGAACACCGCGCTCTGGCTCTGCGGCTGTCCGTCGCCGCCCATGTTGCCGTAGACCATGCTGCGGCCGTCGTCGAACAGGGCCAGCGCCGGGTTGAGCGTGTGAAACGGTTTGCGCAGCGGTCGCAGTACATTCAGGGCGCGCTCATCGAGCGAGAAACTGCAGCCGCGGTTCTGCCATACGATGCCGCTCTCCCGCGCCACCACGCCGCTGCCATATTCGTGATAGGTGCTCTGGATAAAAGTCACCGCGCGCCCGGCACCGTCGATCACGCCCATCCACACGGTATCGGCCGGGCCTTTGCCCGCACCCCAGGGCGCCGCGCGCGAGCGATCGATATTGGAAGCCAGCGCGCGCACCGCAGCCGGTTCTAGCAGGCTCTGCGCATCGACGGTCATGTAAGCCGGGTCGGTGATGCTGCGATCGCGAATCGCGAACGCCTGCTTGGTCGCCTCCACGCACAGATGCACGTAATCGGCGCCCGTGGGATCGAGCTTTCCGACCTCGAGTGCGTCGAGGATGCCGAGGATCAGCAGTGACACCAGTCCCTGCGTCGGCGGCATCATGTTGTACAGCGTGCCCAACGAGTGCTTCAATGCGAGCGGCTGGCGCCATTGCGCTTGATGCCGGCGCAGATCGGCGAGCGCTAGCGGGCTGCCGGCCGCTGCGAGATCGCGGGCAAGCGATTGCGCCAGCTCGCCGCGGTAGAAATCGTCCAGACCCGCGCGCGCGAGCTGTCGCAGCGTGGCGCCCAGGCGCGGCTGCAGAAATACGCTGCCGATCGCGGGCGGCGCCCCCTGCACCAGGTAGGTTTCGTCGAAGCCGTGCGCGCCCTTCAGTCCGCCGAGCTTCGCCGCCGTGGTCGCATTCTGGCTGCGCGTGACCGCGATTCCGTTTTCGGCGCAGTGGATTGCGTCGGCAAACAGGCGATCCAGCGGCAGTTTTCCGCCGAGCACTTGGTTGCTGAAATCGTAGGCGACTTTCCAGCCGGATACGGTGCCTGCCACAGTATTGGCAGCGACGCCGCCGCGAAACGGAATTCCACCGGCGATGCCGCGCTCGGCGTACCAGCCGATGGACGCAGCGGCCGCTGCGGCGCCGCAGGCGTCGATGGCGCGCGGCGCCTGTCCGGGTACGTGAACCAGCCAGAACGCGTCGCCGCCGATGGAATTCATGTGCGGATAGACCACGGCGATGCTCGCGGCGGCGGCGATCATGGCCTCGATCGCATTGCCGCCTTCGCGCAGGACGGCGAGAGCGGCCTGCGCCGCTAGCGCATGCGGCGCCACGGCCATGCCGCGGGTACCACGTATGGAATTGAACACGGTAGATAGATTCCGGCCTAAAAAAGTCCGGCGATTCTACAGCAAGGAAGGCCGGGGTTAGCCGAAGAGCGCGAGCTTCTTAGCTCTGCGTCCAGGGCAGGCCGGCAGCACGCCAGCCTCCCAGGCGATTGCGTTGGCCGCCCGGGTCTTTGTCGCCTTCGAAGCCTTGCAGTATGTTGT
>JAAOZY010000397.1 GCA_012274205.1 Betaproteobacteria bacterium | reverse complement strand
CGAGGTGGGGCAATTCGTCGCCTCGGCCGGCGAGGTGAAGCGCCTGGTGGTCGGCGCAATTCAGGGCCGGCCGATTTATCTCGAAGACGTGGCCGAGGTGCGCGACGGCCCGGAGTTGCCCACGCACTATGTCTGGTACGGCAACGGCGTTGCCGGCAGCAACAAGGCGCAGGGCGAATTCCCGGCGGTGACCCTCGCGGTGTCGAAAAAGCCGGGCGAAAACGCGGTCGATGTGGCCGAACACCTGATCCGCCGGGTGGAGCAGTTGAAGGGCAGCATCATTCCCGCGGGCGTCGAAGTCTCGGTCACGCGCGACTACGGCGTGACCGCCAACGACAAGGCGATGAAGCTGATCCAGAAACTGATCTTCGCGACGCTGTCGGTGGTCGTGCTGGTATGGGCGGCGTTGGGGCGGCGCGAGGCGGTGATCGTGGGCACAGCGGTGATCCTGACACTGGCCGCGACCCTGTTCGCTTCCTGGGCCTGGGGCTTCACGCTCAACCGGGTGTCGCTGTTCGCGTTGATATTCTCCATCGGCATACTGGTCGACGATGCGATCGTGGTGGTGGAGAACATCCACCGCCGCGGCGCGCATTCCGGATTGTCGCTGGCGGCGCTGATCCCGGATGCGGTGGACGAAGTCGGCGGACCGACCATACTCGCGACCTTCACCGTGATCGCGGCGCTGCTGCCGATGGCCTTTGTCACCGGCCTCATGGGCCCTTACATGAGCCCGATCCCGATCAACGCCAGCATGGGCATGATCATTTCGCTCGCGATCGCCTTCATCGTCACGCCCTGGCTGGCGCTGAAGCTGCTCAAGCCGCACAGCGCGGCGATCGGAGAAGAACCCGAAGAAACCGGCGCGCTGCGCCTGTTCCGCCGCGTCATCGGGCCGTTCCTCGGCGGCGCCAAAGGCGGCAAGGCGCGCGGCACGCTCTACATCGGCATACTTGTGCTGATACTGGGCGCGGTGTCGCTCGCCGGCCTCAAGCTGGTGGTGCTGAAAATGCTGCCTTTCGACAACAAATCGGAACTGCAGCTTGTGGTGGACATGCCCACCGGCACGCCGCTTGAGCGCACCTCGGCCGTGCTGCAGGAAATGGGCGCGTATGTGGCGACGGTACCCGAAGTGACGGACTATCAGGCCTACGCCGGCACCAGTGCGCCGATCAATTTCAACGGCCTGGTGCGCCAGTACTACCTGCGCCAGTCGCCCGAGCTCGGCGACATACAGGTGAACCTGGTGGACAAGCACCAGCGCAAACGCCAGAGCCACGAAATCGCGCTTGCGCTGCGCCCGCAGCTCGAGGCCATCGCCGCGCGCAACGGCGCCTCGCTCAAGGTGGTGGAAGTGCCGCCGGGCCCGCCGGTCCAGGCGCCGATCGTGGCCGAAGTCTATGGTCCGGACTACCCGGGCCAGATCGCGGTGGCAAAGCAGCTGCGCGCCGATTTCTCTGCCACGCCGGACATCGTCGACGTCGACGACAGCGTCGATGAGGCGGCGCCGAAACTGCGCCTGCGCGTGGACCAGGCCAAGGCGGCGCTGATCGGCGTGGCGCAAAGCGACATCGTCGCCGCGATACGCATCGGGCTCGCCGGCGAGGACGTCACGCCTTTGCACGACAGCGGGGCGAAATACGAAGTGCCGGTGCGCCTGTCGCTGCCGCCGGCACAGGCGAGCCGCGTCGAAGCGCTGCTGCGGCTCAAGGTGCGCAGCGCCAGCGGGGCCCTGATTCCGCTGACCGAACTGGTGCACGCGGAGCCGGTCGCGCGCGACCTCACCTACTATCACAAGGACCTGCTGCCGGTGGTGTACGTGGTCGGCGACATGGCGGGCAAGCTCGACAGCCCGCTCTATGGCATGTTCGACATCCGCAGCCGCATCCTCGGCAAGCCACTGGCACAGGGCGGAACCCTGGGCGAATACTACATACGCCAGCCCGAGGACGCCTATGCCGGCTATGCGATCAAGTGGGACGGCGAATGGCAGGTGACCTACGAAACCTTCCGCGACATGGGCCTTGCCTATGCGGTCGGGCTGATCCTGATCTACCTGCTGGTGGTGGCGCAGTTCAAGTCCTACCTGGTGCCGCTGATCATCATGGCGCCGATCCCGCTCACCATCATCGGCGTGATGCCCGGGCATGCGCTGCTCGGCGCGCAGTTCACCGCGACCTCCATGATAGGCATGATCGCGCTCGCCGGCATCATCGTGCGCAATTCCATCCTGCTGGTGGACTTCATCAACCTGCAGATGGAGGGCGGCGCCGATTTCGAGCACGCCGTGATCAACGCCGGCGCGACGCGCGCCAAACCGATCGTGCTGACCGGCCTGGCGGCGATGCTGGGCGCGCTGTTCATCCTCGACGATCCGATATTCAACGGCCTGGCGATATCGCTGATATTCGGCATCCTGGTATCCACCGTGCTGACGCTGGTGGTGATTCCGGTGCTGTATTACGCCGCGAACTGGAAACGCTGGCCGGCGCGCCCGGCCGGCCCGGGCGCGGCGTCGCCCGAACCGGCTACGAATCCCGATTCCTCCCAACACCAATAGGAGTACCGCTGTGACTGTCAACGATCTGATTCACGCTATTGCCGGAAGCTTCATCCTGCTTTCGCTCGCGCTGGGCGTGCCGGCGAGCCCGGTATTCCACAGCGCCTACTGGCTGTGGTTCACCGCCTTTGTCGGCGCCAATCTGCTGCAATTCGGCTTCACCAAGGCCTGCCCGCTGGGCTACATCCTGAAGAAGCTGGGCGTGAAGGAAAGCTGCGCCACCGCCAGCTGAGTTCTGCGGCATCGGGCAGCAAGCAGCGGCGGCTAGCGTTCGATGGCGTAGCCCGCCGCGATCCAGGCGTCGATGCCGCCGTGCAGCGGGCGCACGCGCGAGTAGCCCTGGCGGATCAGCCGTTTTGCGAGGAGCGCCGCCGAAGCCTCGTTGGGGCAGGCGCAGTACACGATGACTTCCCCGCTTGCCGGCAGTGGAGCAGGCGCGTCGGCGAAGGACTGCGCGTCGATTGCAATTGCGCCCGGAATGCGTCCGTCCTTTCCCTGCGCCAGCGGCGAGCGTACGTCCAGAATCAGCGGCAGTTCGCCGCGATCGAGCAGAGCGTGCAGCTCGTCCACCGAGATGCGCGCCATGCGCAGCTGGCGATAGAAGCGCTGGCGCTGCCACCATTTCAGCACGAGCAGCAGGATGAACGCGGCGATGATCGCTAACAGGCCCCATTTGCCCAACTGATCCAGGACGTCGATCACGTCGTTGACCGCGTCGCGGAAGGCGATGCCCAGTGCCAGCGCAAGTCCGGCCCAGAGCAGGGCGCCGAGACCGTCGAACAGCAGAAACAGCCACAGCCGGGTTCCGATCGAGCCGGCAAGGGCGGTCGCGACTGCGGCGAATCCGGGTATGAATTTGGCGAGGAGCAGGGAGGGCGCGCCCCAGCGTATGTAAATCGATTCGGTCTGGCGCACGCAGGAGTCGGGCGACAGCGAGATGCGGCACAGCGTGCGCAGCACCGGGCGCCCGAGTCGCGCGCCCGCCAGGTACCAGCCCAGGTCGGCCAGCATGGCCGCCGCGACTGCGGCGAACAGCAACTCCGCCCCGGAGTAGTTGGCATGCGCCAGCAGGGCGGCGGCCACGATCAGCGTGGGGTAGGCCGGCAGCGGAACGCCGGCCTGCTCGGCCAGCACGTGCAGGAAGACAAAGGACAGCCCGTATTGTTGGAGCAGTGCGACGACTTGCTGCATGCGCTAGGGGCCGGGGCTGCGGGCGACGCCTATTTCAGGCGCCGGCCGCCGCTGTCGTAGACCTCGACCGTGACCGGGATGCCCTGGCGCACGCTTTGGCCGACGGTGCAGAATTCCTCGAACTGCTCCAGCGCGCGATCCAGATGGGCCAGGCCGGCCGCGGGCACGCCCAGGGTGAGCTTGACCTGGATGTGCTGCACGCGCAGGCGTTTTTCCGCGTTGCGGTCTATGGTCGCCGTGACCTCGGCCTGGACCGGCTCGGGATTCTGTTTGAACTTGCGGATCGCGAACAGCAGGCTGTCCGACATGCAGTTGCCGACGGCGGCGGCGAGCAGCTGCGCGGGGTTGGGCCCGCTGCCGGTGCCCAGCGGCGGCGCCTCGTCGCCGTGCAGGACGGGAATCCCGCCGGCAAAATCGATGGCGAAGCGAAAGTCCTTTTCCTGCTTTAGTCTTACGCTGATTGCGTGCGCCACGATTTGCTCTCCAAAGACCCGGGTATGCGCCCGGGAGGCGAGAAATGCCTTTGCATTGATACTACCCCCAGTATAGAATGAGGTCAACATCCGCGCGATTCAAACAGGTGAATCGAGGCGATTGTCGGAGGGAGCTTGCATGGACTATCTGCATCGTGAGCAGGACAAAAAGGCGCTGATCCTGCGCCTCAAGCGCGTGGAGGGACAAATGCGCGGCGTGCAGCGCCTGATCGAGGAGGACGCTCCCTGCGAGGCGGTGGCGCAGCAGCTCTCCGCCGCCAGGCGCGCGCTGGACAAGGCGTTTCATTCGCTTGTCGGTTGCCTGATCGAATCGCGCCTCAGCGCGACGGGAAATGCGCCGGCCGAAATCAAGCAGGCGCTGGAAATCCTCTCCCGCTACAGCTGAAGGCCGCCGCCATGCCCCAACAACATAGCGCCGCCCCGGTCGCCAAACCGGCAGCCGCAAGCGGCGCGCTCAGTGCCCGCAAGATCGTCGAGAACTTCGCGCCGTCCTGGTTCGCCGCGGTGATGGGTACCGGCGTGCTTGCGCTGGGAGCGGGCTTCCTCAGCCACCGTTTTGCAGCGCTGGTGGCAGTGGCCGCCGCCTTGCACTGGTTCAACGTCCTGCTGTTCCTGCTGCTGCTCGTGCCCTGGACGCTGCGCTGGTTCCACGCGCGGCCGCAGGCCGCCGGCTCCCTGGTCCATCCAGTCATCGCAAATTTCGTTCCGACCGTGGCGATTGCGCTGCTGGTGCTGTCGGTGCAGTTCCTGCAGCTCGCGAAGGCGCCGGAAATCGCGCTGCCGCTGTGGTGGACCGGTACCGCGCTCGCCTTCGGCTTCAGCTTCCTCATCCTGTTCAAGCAATTCCTCGGCGAGCAGGTAATGCTCGATCACATCACGCCGGGCATATTCATCCCGCCGGTCGGACTGGTGGTGATCCCGGTGGCGGGCGCGCCGCTGGCGCTGCTGGCGGGCGGCGCAACGCAGGGCTGGATGCTGCTCCTGTGCTACATCGGGCTTGGCAGCGGCGGACTGCTCTGGCTGGCATTGCAGGCGATCACCATGTTCCGTTTCGTGCTGCACAAGCCGATACCCGGGCCGATGGTCCCGACCTTCTGGATCAACCTGGGACCGCTGGGCGTAATGCCGATCAGCCTGATCGCGCTCGCCGATGCCACGCCCTTCGTCGCCGACAAGCTGCCCTTCCACGTCGCCGCGCTGCTGCTGTGGGGTTTCGGCGCCTGGTGGCTGTGCATGGCGGCGATGCTTACCCTTTCCTACTGGAAGCGCGGAGCGCTGCCCTTCGCGCTGTCCTGGTGGGCATTCACCTTTCCCACCGGCGCCTTCGCCATCGCATCGTTCAGGCTGTCCGGCGTTCTGCCGCTGCCGGGCACTTTCGGCGTCGGCCTGGTCGCCTACGGTCTGCTCGCCATTTTCTGGGCCTTGACCCTGGCGCGCAGCGTGCGCGGCGCCATCGACGGCAGCCTGTTCCAGCCGCATTGACGCGAGCGCGCGGGCAGGCCGAATCGCAGACTGCAGGAGCCGATGCAATGGATGTCGAACAGGCGGTAACGCAACACTACGCCCACGGTTCGCTCGAGGAATCGATACTGGATGCGCTTGCGGCAGCGGGCAAGGATCTGAACCACCTCACGCCCAAGGATCTCGCCCCGGTGGACGAGTTCCATGTCGGCGGCCGGCCGGCGACGCTGGCGTTCGCGCAGCAATTCGGCCCGCGGCCGGGCATGCGGCTGCTCGACATCGGCTGCGGGCTGGGCGGGGCGGCGCGCTATTTTGCCCAGGAGCATGGCTGCCGCGTCACCGGCATCGATTTGTCCCTCGAGTATGTCAGCGTGAGCAATGCGCTGGCCGCGCGCGTCGGCCTGGGCGGGCGCGTGTCCTGCGAATTGGGCAGCGCGCTCGCCCTGCCGTTTGCGCCGGAGAGTTTCGACGGCGCCTATATGTTTCATGTAGGCATGAACATCGAGGACAAGGCCAGGCTGTTCGCCGAGGTGCGCCGTGTGCTGCTGCCATCGGGCCTGTTCGGGATCTACGACGTGATGCGCCTTGCGCCGGGTGAATTGTCGTTTCCGGTGCCCTGGGCGAGCGGCCCGGAATCCAGTTTCGTCGCCGACGCGGCGGGCTACCGGCGTTTGCTCGAAGCCGCCGGGTTCGAGCTGACCAAGGAAAGGAACCGGCGCGAGTTCGCGCTGGAGATATTTGCGCAGATGCGCGCGCGCGGGGCGGGGGCGGGACCGGCGCCGCTTGGCCTGCACATCGTCATGGGCGCGAGCGCCGGGCAAAAGGTCAAGAACATGGTTGGCGACATCAGCACCGGACTGATCGCGCCGACGGAGATGATCTGCCGCGCCATCTGAAATTCCCCGGTGAATCTTCACCTCACTTGAGTTTTGTCAAACCCCGCCTAGATACTGCCGGTAGTATAGCGATAAGTGCTTTAGATGGCTGCATGCGGCAGCCAGTGAAGCCAGTTTCCTCTCACCAAAGGCAAGTCAGGCTATGCGTTATCGCCTATCAATGGCCGCGACCGGTATTGCGTCCGTGCTTCTCGGATTCGCGGCGTACGCCGCAACCGATCCGGGTTCGGCGAAGCTGCCGAAGTCTGCTGCGAACCACACCCAATTCAAGCTGCTGCCGGAGGAGTTCAACTAGGGGCCGGAAGTCACCAGGGCCCGCCTCCCATGTCATACCGAGGCTGGCCCGCAGAAACCGAATTCAAGCAACCGGAGAACGTCAACATGAACGACAGGCTGAACAACGATCAACTACTGCAAGACCTGGTGAGCCGGGTCGAAGCCCTCGAACGCGAAGCACCTAAAAACCAGCTCGCCCTGGGTGTCGTCAGCGGTGATCTTGAACATGTGATGGCCGCGTTCATGGTCGCGCTGGGAGCGACAACCTTTGACATGGAAGTCGACATGTTCTTCATGTTCTCGGCCACAGCGTCCCTGCGCGACCCGAAGAAGCTCAACAAGGACCAGTCTGGCACGACCGTCGGCATGGGACCGCCGGCGACCAAATTTGACTTGAAGAAGCACGGTGCGATGTCCCTCGAAGACCTCATAGAGGCGGCCGGCGAGACCGGGGTGCGGATCACCGTCTGCAACCTGTCGATGGACCTCATGGG
>JAAOZY010000396.1 GCA_012274205.1 Betaproteobacteria bacterium | reverse complement strand
CGGCAAACGGGAGGCGCGCCACGTCCTCGCAGAAATCGATGGCCAGGTCGGACTCGCGGTAGTGCTGGTCGGAGGCAAGATCACCACCTATCGCAAGCTCGCCGAGCATGTGTTGGAAAAGCTCGCGCGATGGGTCCCGGCGCACCGGCCCTGGACGCACAGCGAGGCGCTGCCCGGCGGCGATTTCGGCGGCCGCGATTTTGCGGCGCTGCTCGCCGATTTCCGCGCCCGCCACCCCGGCTTGGATCCGCATTGGCTGGCACGCCTGCTGCGCCGCCATGGCACCGTGTGCGAGAAAATAATCGGCGGCGCGAAATCCGAACTCGATCTGGGTGAGTATTTCGGCGGCGGGCTGTACCAGCGCGAGCTCGACCATCTGATCGAGCACGAATGGGCGCAGACCGCCGACGATGTGCTGTGGCGGCGCAGCAAGTGCGGTCTGCACATGAACGAGGCGCAGCGCCGGCGCGTGGCCGAACGCATGGCGGGCGCGCAGTGAAGCCGCTTGCAGCCCTGCCGGCGGCGACGGCCATCCGCGGCGTATTCTGCGATATCGACGACACGCTCACCAGCGAGGGCAAACTCACCGCGGCCGCCTATGGCGCGCTGGAGCGGCTGCATGCCGCCGGAAAGCTGGTCGTCCCGATCACCGGCCGGCCCGCCGGCTGGTGCGACCATATCGCGCGCATGTGGCCGGTGGATGCGGTGGTGGGGGAAAACGGCGCTTTTTATTTTTGTTACGACGCCGCGCGCAAGAAGCTGGTGCAGCGCTTCCTGCTGGACGCCGCAACGCGCGCTGCCAACCGCGAGCGCATGGGTGCGGTGCGCGAGCGCATCCTGCGTGAAGTGCCCGGCTGCGCGCTTGCCTCCGACCAGCACTACCGCGAGTCCGACCTGGCCATCGATTTCTGCGAGGACGTGGCGCGCCTCCCGTTTGCCGAGGTCGACCGGATCGTCGCGCTGATGCGCGCGGCCGGCATGAGCGCGAAAATCAGCTCGATTCACGTCAACGGCTGGTTTGGCGACTACGACAAGCTGGGCATGACGCGCATGCTGATGCAGGAGCGCTATGGCGCCGACCTTGCGCGCGATCAGGCGCAGTACCTGTTCATCGGCGACTCGCCCAATGATGCGCCCATGTTCAGCTTCTTTTCTAATTCGGTCGGCGTGGCCAACGTGGCCGATTTCGACGAGCGCCTGGGCGCAGCGCCGGCCTATATATGCAGCCGCCGCAGCGGCGCGGGTTTCGTCGAGCTGGTCCAGCGCCTGCTGGGCGAACGGGGATAGCAGACCCGATGGAATGGTGGCTGGGCTATGTTGCGATCGGCGCTGCGGTGGGATTTTTCGCCGGGCTGTTCGGCATCGGCGGCGGCGCCATCGTGGTGCCGCTGCTGGTGATGCTGCTCGAGGCGCAGGGCCTGCCCAGGGAATACATCCTGCATCTCGCTGTCGGCAGCGCCATGGCGAGCATGCTGTTTACTTCGCTCTCGAGCATGCGCGCGCATGCCATGCGCGGCGCAGTGCGCTGGGATCTCGCGCTGTCGCTGACGCCCGGCATCGTCGCGGGCGGTCTGCTCGGATCGAGCATCACGGCCTGGATTTCCCGCCAGACGTTCGCGGCCCTGTTTGCCGCCATCGTATTCATGGCCGCGACCAATATTCTGCTCGACCGCAAACCCAAGCCCGCGCGAGCGCTGCCGGGCATGACCGGATCGATGCTGGTCGGTCTGGTGATCGGATTCGCGTCCACACTGGCCGCCATGGGCGGCGCATTTCTGACCATACCGTTCGCGCTTTATTGCAACGTGCCCCTGTTGCAGGCCATAGGCACGGCAGCGATCATCGGTTTTCCCATCGCGTTTGCCGGCAGTGCCGGCTTCATCGCTTCCGGCTGGGGTCATGGCGGGCTGCCGCCGCACAGCATTGGCTATGTTTATCTGCCGGCGGTGCTCGGGATCACGCTCGCCAGCGTTTTGACCGCCCCGTTGGGCGCGGCAGCCGCGCACCGCCTGCCGACCCGGCGCTTGAAACGGATTTTTGCGCTGCTGCTCTACTGGCTGGCGACGAAGATGCTGATCAGCCTTTGGTAAGGCAGCGCCGCTAGATGATGCCCTCGGCTTTGAGCCCGGCAATGGCGGCATCGTCGAGCTTGAGCAGGCCGCGCAGGATTTCATCGGTATGCGCGCCGAGCACGGGCGGGGCGAGCTTGTATTCCACCGGCGTGGCGGAAAAGCGCATCGGGCTCGCCACCGTCGGCAGCTTGCCTGCCACCGGATGATCGAGCTCGACGCGGATGCCGCGCGCTTTCACCTGCGGCTCCTCGAACACCTGCGCCAGATCGTTGATCGGGCCGTTGGGCACGCCGGCGGCTTCGAGCAGCTCGACCCATTCCTTGGTGCCGCGTTTGGCGAACACCTCCTGCAGCAGGCGCGTAAGCTCGGCGCGGTTTTGCACGCGCTTGCCGTTGTCGGCGAAACGTGGATCGGCGGCGAGCCCGGCGCAGCCGGCGGCAGTGCAGAATTTCCGAAACAGATTGTCGTTGCCGCAGGCGAGGATCACGCTGCCGTCGGCGGTCTTGAACGGCTGGTAGGGAACGATGTTCGGATGCAGGTTGCCGATGCGCCGGGGGGGCGTGCCGGTGGCGAAGAAATTGGTGTTCTGGTAGGCGAGCAACGCGATCTGCGAGTCGAGCAGCGCCAGGTCGAGCTGCTGGCCGACGCCGGTTTCGGCGCGGTGGGCGATGGCTGCGCACACCGCGATGCTGGCGTACATGCCGGTGATGATGTCGGCCACCGGAACCCCGGCGCGTTGCGGGCCGCCCCCCGGCGCGCCGTCGGGTTCGCCGGTAACGCTCATCATCCCGCCCATGCCCTGGATCATGAAGTCATAGCCCGGATGCTCGCGGTACGGCCCGGTCTGGCCGAAGCCCGTGACCGAGCAGTAGATCAGGCGCGGGTTGATCGGCTTCAGGTCCTCGTAGCCGAGGCCGTAGCGCGCCAGGTCACCGTACTTGTAGTTCTCGATCAGCACGTCGCAGACGCGCGCGAGCTCGCGCACCAGCTTCTGGCCCTCGGGCTTGGAGATGTTGATGGTGATCGATTTCTTGCCGCGGTTGGCGGAAGTGAAATAGGCGGAATCCCCGGTGTCGCGGCCTTCCCGGTCTTTCACCCAGGGCGGGCCGAAAGTGCGCGAATCGTCGCCGACCTTGGGGCGCTCGACTTTGATGACCTCGGCGCCGAGGTCGGCGAGATTCTGGCCGGCCCAGGGGCCGGCGAGCACGCGGGACAGGTCGAGTACGCGAATGTGGGACAGGGGACCAGACATGGAATCAGCTTTCTGCAATAGGGTTTAGGTCTAGGGCGGTTCGGGCCGGCGCGGCATTTCAGTGCACGCCGCCCATCATGTGGTTGGGCAGCCAGGTCGCGATCTCGGGGAAAATGCACAGGATCACGATCGCCAGCATCATGCACAGCACGTAGGGAATGGTGCCCCACATGATGCGCGTCACCGGCACGTCCGGCGCGATCGCGCTGACGATGTATAGGTTCAGGCCCACCGGCGGGTGGATCAGGCCGATCTCCATGTTGATGGTCAGGATCACGCCGAACCAGATCGGATCGAAGCCGGCCGACTTGATGATCGGATACAGGATCGGGCTGGTCATCAGGATCACCGCCGCGGGCGGGATAAAAAATCCGCACACCAGCAGGAACACGTTGATCATCGCCATCAGCACCCAGCGGTTGACGTGCATGTCGGCGATCGCCTGCGCCAGCGTCTGCGTGAGATACAGCGAGGTCAGCATGTAGCCGAACAGCACGGCCGCCGCGATGATCGTCAGGATCATCACCGATTCGCGCGTGGTGTCGCGCAGGATCGCCCACCACGCCTTCGGCCGCCACATGCGGTAGATGACCAGCGCCATCAGCACGCACATCGCCGCGCCGACGCCTGCCGCCTCCGATGGCGTCGCGACGCCGCCGTAGAGCACGTACATCACCCCGGCGATAATCACCAGGAACGGCGCGATCTTCGGGATCGACTGGAATTTCTCTTTCCAGCTGTAGCGGAAATCGATCGCGTGCGAGCGGAAGCCCTTTTTCCAGATGATGAACAGCGTCCACAGGATGAACAGGCCGGTCAGCATCAAACCCGGCAATACGCCGGCGAGGAACAGGCGTCCGATCGAAGTCTCGGTGGCGATGCCGTAGAGGATGAACGTGATCGAGGGCGGAATCAGGATGCCCAGGGTGCCGCCGGCGCAGATCGAGCCGGTGGCGACGTCGTCGGGGTAGCCGCGCTTGCGCATCTCCGGGATGCCCATCTTGCCGATCGCGGCGCAACAGGCAGGCGAAGAGCCGGTCAGCGCGGCGAATATGGCGCAGGCGCCCAGATTGGAAATCGCGAGGCCGCCGGGCAGGCG
>JAAOZY010000395.1 GCA_012274205.1 Betaproteobacteria bacterium | reverse complement strand
CGATATTCTTGACCGAACCGCCGCCGCCGGTGCCGTCGACCAGGCGCACCATCGGCAGGCGCAGTTCCCAGGCCATCATCTCGGCGCGCTCCAGTTTCTCGCGCAGGCCGCCGTCGTTGGCACCGCCGCGCACGGTGAAGTCATCGCCGGTGATCACCACCGGGCGCCCGTCGATGCGGCCGCGGCCCATGACCAGGTTGGTCGGCACCATGTCGATGAGCGCGCCGCTCTCGTCGTAGCGCGCCTTGCCCGTGATCGCGCCAATCTCGTGGAAGGAATCCGCATCGAGGATGCCGGCGACGCGCTCGCGCACCGTCAGCTTGCCCAGATCGCGGTGGCGCTTGATTTTTTCCGCCCCGCCCATTCTGCGCCCCAGTTCCTCGCGCTTGCGCAGTTCGTCTATTTCAGCTTGCCAGTTCACCCTGTCCCCTTGCATTGCTCGTGGATCTACGCGCTCAAGTCTACCAGCAAGAGCGCCGCTTGCAGCCGCAAACCGAACGCGTTACCGTGGCCGCGGACACCTACGCAACGAAAGGACACAGCATGAGCCAGGGCATGCGCCTCGACGGCAAAATCGCACTCGTCACCGGCGCCTCCAGCGGACTCGGCTGGCGTTTCGCCGAGGTCCTCGCGCAGGCCGGCGCCGCAGTCGCGCTCGCCGCGCGCAGCACCGACAAGCTGGAGCAGCTCAAATGCGAAATCGAGGCCGCCGGCGGCCGGGCCTGCGCAGTGAAAATGGACGTGACCGCGGTGGCGAGCGTGCGCGCCGCGGTGCTGGCGGCCGAATCGGCGCTGGGCGGCATCGACATCCTGGTCAACAACTCCGGCGTCAACAAACAGCAGCGCGCGATCGAGGTCGAGGAAGCGGACTACGACTACGTCACCGACACCAATTGCAAAGGCGCGTTCTTCGTCGCCCAGGCGGTGGGCCGCAGCATGATTGCGCGCAAATGCCCGGGGCGCATCATCAACATCGCCTCGGTCGCCGGCCTGCGCGTGCTGGCGCAGCTGTCCACCTATTGCATGTCCAAGGCCGCCGTGGTGCAGATGAGCAAAGCGCTGGCGCACGAATGGGGGCGCTACGGCATCAATGTCAACGCCGTCTGCCCCGGCTATATCGAGACCGGGATCAACCGCGACTACTGGCAAACCGAGGGTGGCAAGAAGCTGATCAACATGCTGCCACGCCGGCGTGTCGGTGAACCCGAAGATCTGGACGGGCTGCTGCTGCTGCTCGCTTCGGAACAATCCGGCTTCATCAACGGCGCGGTGATCACAGCGGACGACGGGCTCGCGGTCGGCTGAGCGCCGGCGCGCCAGCGCCTATTTCTGGCCGAACTGCTTCTCCAGCCGGTCCGCTGCGGCGGGATCGAGCTTGCGCAGAACTTGCAAGGCCTGATCCCTGCGCTCAAATTGCCCGGTCACCTGGTAGGCGCTGGCGAGGCCGATCCAGCCTGACTCGAGCTCCGGCTCGTAGCGCACGCTCTCACGATAATTGGGCAGCGCGAGATCGGGCTCGCCGCGGCGCAGATGCAGGTCGGCCAGCGCCAGATAGGCCGGCGCGGATTCCGGCCGGTAGCGCAGCGCCTGCTTGTATGCCTTTACCGCTTCGGCATCGTTACCCGACTCGCTCTGGCTTTGCCCGAGCGCGAGCCAGGTGCTTTCGTCTTCCGGACTGAGTCGCAGCGCGCGCCGGTAGGACTCCACCGCCGCCGCATGCTGCCCCTGGCGCGCCAGTGCGTAGCCCTGCAGCACCCACCACTCAGGGCGATCGGGCGCGCGCTGCAGCTGGCCCTGCGCCAGCGCCAGCATGCCGGGCCAGTCCTGCTTCTTGTCGAGTTCCACGATCACATTGGCGGTGCGCTGATCGAAATTGCGCGCCAGCGCGGCAACGATCGGGGTGACGGAAACCAGCGCGACCTGCGCGCATGCGCCGCAAACAACAAGGCAGGCGATGGCGCCTGCCTGTCTGAACATGCCGCGCCTCAATTGCGCTCAGACTTTGTTCTGATAAACGTAGGCTTGCTGCTTCACACCGGACTCCTTCGCGCGCCGCTGCGTCTCCAGGTCCTGCTTGTGGTCCCACCAGATCGAGCGGCTCTTCCGCTGCTCCGCCTCCGTCTGCGGTTTTTGCTGTTTGTACTCGCGCATGAACTTGGTGAATTCGGACTCGAAGGTTTGCTGCTTGAATTCGCCGAGGAATTTGTCGAGCCTTGATTCTTGCGTTGCCATGTATTGCCTCTTTTGGTTTGGAGGCCGCTTCACAATTTCCGAAACGGTCCCTGACTTAGGGAAGTATGAGGGGAGTTGCCCCCTGTTTCCCAGATAAATTCTTAAAACTGCTCTTCGGCCAGCGCCATCACGCCCGCGGCTCCGACCACGACGGTATTGCGCAGCCCCGGCGCCTGCGCCATCACATGGTCGGCATAGAAGCGCGCCGTGACAATCTTCGCCTGGTAGAAAGCGCTGTCGCCTTCCTTCGCGGCAAGCCGCCGCTGCGCCACCAGCGCCGCGCGCGCCATTTGCCAGCCGCCGCAGACGATGCCCATGAGCTTGAGAAAAGGCACGGAACCGGCATGCACCGCCTTTATGTCCGAGGCGTAAGTGGCGACGATCCAGTTTGCGCATTCTTCCACCGCCTTGATGCCGGCGGCGAAGCTGGCGCGTATCGCAGCCATGTCCTCGCCCTGCGCCTGCCCGAGTTCGCCCTCGACCACGCGCATCGCCTTGATCACTTCCTTCGCCGTCGCCCCGCCCTCGCGCGCCATTTTGCGCCCGACCAGGTCGTTGGCCTGGATCGCCGTGGTGCCTTCGTAAATTGTGGTGATGCGCGCATCGCGCAGCAGCTGTGCCGCGCCGGTCTCCTCCACGTAGCCCATGCCGCCGTGCACCTGGATGCCGGTGGATGCCACTTCGATGCCGGTCTCGGTGCTCCATCCCTTCACCACCGGGATCATCATGTCGGCAAACGCCTGGTGCTTGGCGCGCAAGCCGGCATCCGGATCGCGGTGCGCGATGTCCATCGCCGACGCCACCACGTAGGCCAGCGCGCGCATCGCCTCGGCCTGCGCCTTCATGCTCATGAGCATGCGCCGCACGTCCGGATGGCGGATGATCGGCACCGCCTTGGCACCGCCTGCGAGGTCGCGGCTCTGGATGCGCTCCCTGGCATAGTCGCGCGCCAGCTGGTAGG
>JAAOZY010000394.1 GCA_012274205.1 Betaproteobacteria bacterium | reverse complement strand
CACCAGCACCGTGCCGCCCTGCACGTTGATGCGCGTGGCCGAGGCCAGGCCGATGAAGGAATAGCGGCCGAAGCGCTCCCCACCCTGCACCGATTCGAGCAGATAGGAATAGGGCTTGTTGGCCAGCTTGAGGTAAATGGACAGCGGCGTATCGAGGTCAGCAAAGGTCTCGAGTACCACGGGAATGCGGTTGAAACCCTGCGCGGCGAGGCGCTTGAATTCGACTTCGGTCATGATTACTCCAGGAAACGATCCGGAAAAACAGCTACGGGCGGGCACTGCATCGCATGCAATTCAGCATGCGGCCCATTTAAGCGGCTAGGGCCGCCAGCAGCGCCAGCTTTCCCAGGCGAAGCGCGCCCGATTTCCGGATGTTGCGAGTATCACGACCGTGTGCTCCGAAGCAATTCTGCAGCCTCTGACAGGGAGCCAACTATAGCATCACAGTCCAGATCGTGCACGTCCCCGCCCTCGTTATAGCCGTAGGAAACGCACAACACCGGGCAGCCCGCCGCGCGCGCCGCGCGCGCGTCGTTGGCCGAATCACCGATCAGCAGCACTTCGGCCGGCGCAAGCGCGAATGCGGCGCAAATGTGCTGCAGCTGCATCGGATCGGGCTTCTTGCGTGCAAGCGTGTCGCCGCTGACCACGAGTTCGAAATAGGGGGCCAGGCCCATGCGCTCGAGCAGCGGGACGGTGAAACGCGCGGCCTTGTTGGTGACGCAGGCCAGGCGCAGGTGCATTGCGCGCATCCGGTCCAGGCCCTCAATCACGCCCGGATAGACGGCGCTGCGCCGGCCGGACTCCTCGAAATAAAACCGTTCATACAAGGCCAGTGCCTCGGGCTGCAGTACCTCGGCACGCACATCGCACGCACTTTCCCGCAGGCAGCGCTCGACCAGTTTGGGAATACCCTTGCCGACGTAATTGCGCACCTCTTCCGGCGTACGCGCAGGCAGGTTCAGCGCGGCGAGCATGCGCTGGGCAGCAGCGGCGAGGTCGGGAACGGTATCGAGCAGCGTGCCGTCCAGATCGATCATCACGGCGGCGATGCCGCGGCCAAGTGGCATGCCCGCTCTAAACGGACTGAATCGCCGCGCGCATCGCGGCAATGGTCGCCTTGTAGTCCTTGGCGCCGAAAATCGCGGAACCGGCGACAAAGGTGTCGGCACCGGCGCGCGCGATCCCGGCAATGTTGTCCGCTTTTACCCCGCCGTCGACTTCGAGCATGATGGCGCGCCCGCTGTCGTCGATGCGGCGGCGGACCTCGGCCAGTTTCGTGAGCGCGTGCGGAATGAATTTCTGGCCGCCGAAACCCGGGTTGACCGACATGATCAGCACCAGGTCGAGCCGGTAGAGCACATGATCGAGATAATCCAGCGGCGTGCCCGGGTTGAATACGAGGCCGGCCTTGCAGCCCTGCTCCTGGATCAGCCCGATGGTGCGGTCGATATGCTCGCTCGCCTCCGGATGGAAGCTGATGATATCGGCGCCGGCGCGCGCGAAATCGGGAATGATGCGATCCACCGGCATCACCATCAGGTGCACGTCTATGGGTGCCTTGGTCAGCGGCCGGATCGCCTCGCACACCAGCGGCCCTATGGTCAGATTGGGCACGTAATGGTTGTCCATCACGTCGAAGTGGATCATGTCGGCGCCCGCGGCGATCACAGCGCTCACTTCCTCGCCCAGGCGGGCGAAGTCGGCGGAAAGTATGCTCGGCGCGATGCGGTAACTGCTCATGGATAGGATTGGTATCCGGCGATGTCTGGGCGCATTTTACCTGCTCGTCCGGACGCGCGCCAAAAAAAGCGTTGGACGCGACCGGCAGGCGCTTCCGCGCCGGTGTAAAATCAAGCCATGCAATCCGCCAAAAAGTATGAGGTCGACGTCTCCGCCGCAACCCAATACATCGCCGACCAGTCGGACGAGGCGAAGGATCGTTTCGTCTTTTCCTACACCGTGACCATACGCAACAGCGGCACCATGCCGGCACAGTTGATCAGCCGCCACTGGATCATCACCGATTCGAACAACCAGGTGCAGGAGGTGCGCGGATTGGGGGTGGTCGGCGCCCAGCCCCTGCTCAAACCAGGCGAGAAATTCGAGTACACCAGCGGCACGGCGCTGGCAACGCCAGTCGGCACCATGAGCGGCAGCTACCAGATGGTGGCCGAGGACGGTACCCAGTTCGACGCGCCGATACCGGAATTCACGCTGTCAGTGCCGCGCGTGCTCCACTAGGACCCAGTCCATTGCCGCTATTTTGCGGTCGCGACAGGCGCCATCACCCTAATCGCTTTCGCCGTCGTTCTTTTTCCCGGAGCGCGGCCAGGTCCACCAGACGATCAACAGCAGCGCGCCCATGGCGAGCCCTGCTTCGAGCAAGAATATCCACATTGGTTGCTATGCCCCTGACATCGTGGCCCGTATCATAAACCACTGGCGTTCAGTCGGCGGCGCGGCAATGCTCGTCCTGCTTGCGGCTTGCGCGGTCCAGCCGCCAGCCGCGCCTGCGACCGGCCAGGCCTGCCCGCCTGCCGTGCCCTGCCCGGTTTGCCCGGTCTGCCCGGCTGTTACGCCGGAGCCGCCGAAGGCGAAGACGCTGGAGGCGGTCGCCTGGTCCGATCTGCCCGGATGGAAAGACGACGATTTGCGCGCGGTCTGGCAGGCTTTCCTGCGCAGCTGCACCAAACTGAAATCACAGGCCGCCTGGCGCGACAACTGCACGCTGGCCGGACAGCTTGCGCCCGCTGCATCGGTGCGCGATTTCTTCGAGGCGCAATTCCTGCCCTATCGCGTGGCCAACGCCGACGGCAGCGTGCAGGGCCTGGTAACCGGCTATTACGAACCGCTGCTGCGCGGCAGCCGCAGGAAGGAAGGTCCTTACCGCTATCCGATTTACGCTGCGCCCGCGGACTTGCTGACCATCGACCTGGCCGAACTCAACCCTGAGCTGAAACACCTGCGCCTGCGCGGGCGGCTGCAAGGCCGGCGTGTGGTGCCCTACTATCCGCGCGCCGAGAT
>JAAOZY010000393.1 GCA_012274205.1 Betaproteobacteria bacterium | reverse complement strand
GATCTAGGCGAGTACGAGGTGAGGTACCCCAGGGGGACTTTCCCGTCGAGCGGGATCGAGACCGTCGGGGCGTAGCCCCTCGTTTTGAGATAAGCCCTAAGCTGGCAGCCTACGCTTGCCAGTGCTAGCAACACGCCTGCGAAATCCCATGGTGTAATTTTCAGCATTATCTGTCCAACACCCCACGTGATGGAGGACCCGCTGAAATGGAATTTCTGGATGCGATCGAGTCACAGATGGTTTCCAATCGCCTGCCACTGGCGGGCATCTCGATAGCGGCGCTGCCCTGCGCGGACACGCCGCTGGTGCTGACCCTGCATTGGCACGGATTCATCGAGCACGAAAAGGAAACCGAACTCGGCCGGCAATTCCGCTATGAGTCCGTTCCCTCGTCCTGCCTGCAAGTCACCCGGCGTTGGCGCGAGCTGCGCGAGCTCGAGAACGACGTCATGGACGTGGCCTGGGAGCTCGGCTCCTGGGACCTCACCCGCAACGAGATGGGCCCGTGCATGCGGCCCGGCGCGCCCACGCAGGAAGCGGTCGAATGCCATATGGCGTTCGGGCAGCCGCATCCCTATGTCGACGCGGAGCTTGCGCCGGTGTCGGAGGTGCACGATGCCGAGGACCTGCTCGACACGGCCGGGCGGCGCGGTTATCTGCTGTGGCGTTTCCGGCCGGTGCGCGGCGGCATGTGGGAGGAGGTCAGCGAAGATGCATCGCTGCAGCCCGGCGGCTACCGCAACCCGCCCTGTCCGCAGATCAGCTGCGACTTCGGCGACACGCGCTGCCTGCGCCAGGCGCGCAGCGTGATCTATCGATTCGGCTATTTTGCCGAAACCGCGCAGCAGCTCGGTTACCGCAGCCAGTTAGTCGCTGGCGGCTGAGCGCACGGCTGCGCGAATCCAGTGTCCCCGGGGCGAAAACGCGAACTCGCTTCAAGTGCTGCCGACCACGCCTGAGTTGTCTCCGGGGAGGCGATTCGCGCATTGCGCGATGGCTCAAACGCCCGCAGGCACCAGGCGCAGCAAGGTGATTTCCGCCGGCGCGCCGATGCGCTTGGGCGGACCCCAGTAGCCGGTGCCGCGGCTGGTGTAGATCCACAAATTTTTCAGCCGGTGCAGGCCCGCGGTGTAGGGCTGCTGCATGCGCACGAAATAATTCCACGGGAAAAACTGGCCGCCGTGGGTATGCCCGGATAGCTGCAGCTGAAAGCCGGCGGCCTCCGCCGCTGCCGCCGAGCGCGGCTGGTGCGCAAGCAGCAGCTTGGTGGCCGCAGCGGGCGCGCCTGCCAGCGCCGCGTGCGGGCTGCTGCGCTGGCGCTCGTCGAAATGGTGCGCGGAATAATCGGTCACGCCGGCGACCACCAGCTGCGCGCCTGCGTGGCGCAGCACCACGTGTTCATTTTGCAGCACGATAATGCCCAGGCGCCGCAGCTCCTGCACCCACTCGTTCGCGCCGGAATAGTATTCGTGATTGCCGGTGACGAAAAAGCTGCCGTGGGTGGCGCGAAGCTCCTGCAGCGCATCGGTGTGCCGGCCCAGATCGCGCACGCTGCCGTCGACCAGATCGCCGGTGATCGCGACGAGCTGCGCATCGAGCGCATTCACGCGCGCGACGATGCGCTCGAGGAAGGCGCGCTTGATGGTGGGGCCGACGTGGACGTCGCTGATCTGGGCGATCCTGAATCCGTGCAGGGCGGCGGGGAGGCCGCGCAGAGGGATATCTATTTCGACCAGCTTGGGCGCGCGGCGCGCATTGAACAGCCCGATCGCGGAGAAGGCGAGCGACAGCCCCAGCACGCCCCAGGCCGAATAGTGCTGCATGCGCAACACTGAGGCGTAATCGAGCAGGGCCATCGCCGGCAGCAGCGCCAGGTCGCGCAGCATGGTCAGCACCAGCACCGAGGAGGCGAAGCCGGCCGCGATCAGGCCGATCCAGGCCATGCCGGTGACAAAGCGCTCGGGCGCGCGCCCGTGCAGCAGGCGCGAGGCCAGGCCGAGCGGTATGAGCAGGGTCGACAGGACGAGCAGGCCGATGCCGAGCATGGATTCGGCATGTCCCAGGTCGAGATCGGGCAGGATGCGCACGCCCATGTAGGCGTGCAGCAGTCCGATCAGCGTCGTGGCGGTGAGGATGAAGCCTAGCGGGAGCTTTCTGGCAGTGGACGCTTGCTGCGCGGCGCCGGAATGCCGCGCTTCGGCAAGCGCGGCGGCCGGGCTGCTGATTACCGCTTCCTGTTCCATGCAACTCCCGATTCTGATGGGCGTTACAGCAAGCTTGGGGCGAAGCGGCCTGCATTCAAGCCCTGCGGCCGAACCCCGCCTGCGCCCTCAGGAGGTGCCGACCACGCCGCCGTCGCAGGCGATGGTCTGGGCGACGACGTATTCGCCGGCGCGCGAGCAGAGGAAGATCGCCAGCCCGGCGATGTCCTGCGCGGTGCCGACGCGGCCGCTCGGGTTGCGCGTGCCGACCACGTTCCAGTCCACGCCTTCGGTCTTGCCGCCGAAGCCCACGCCGGTGCTGAGCATCCAGGTCGGGAACGGCCCGGGCGCGATCGCGTTGAACAGGATGTGCTCCTTGGTCAGGTGCGAGGCCATGAAGCGCGTGAGGTGGTGCACCGCGGCCTTGGACGCGCCGTAGGAGTAGGCGTCGAACATCGACGATTTGAGGCCGTCGATCGAGCCGATGTTGATCACACGCGCGGGGCTGGCGGCGCTGGCCGCCGCGCGCAGCAGCGGCAGGACTTTCTGCGTGAGGAAGAACACGCCCTTGACGTTGGTGTCCATCACCTTGTCCCAGCCGGCTTCCGGAAAGGATTCCAGCGGCGCGCCCCAGGATGCGCCGGCGTTGTTCACCAGGATGTCGAGTTTCGATTCGTGCTCCGCCAATTGCTTCGCCAGGCTTTCCACGCCCGCGATCTGTGACAGGTCCGCCGGCAGCGCGATGCACGCGCCGCTGTAGGCCTCGGACAGGCGCTTCGCCGTCGCCGCGCAGGCATCGGCTTTTCTGGAGGAGATGTACACCTTGGCGCCGCTGGCGAGGAAGCCCGCGGCGATCATCTCGCCGATGCCGCGCGATCCGCCCGTCACCAGCGCGACCTTGCCTTTGATCGAAAACAGATTGTCGAATTTCTCTGCCATGAACTTGCTCCCTTGGATGAATTGGAATCGCGCTGAAACTGCCTGCCTTCAATAGCCGCCCATCGCCGCCACGCGGTCGGCGTGGAATCCGGCGTCGCCGAACAGCTCCTGCAGCGTGCGCGCACGCTTCATGTACAGGCCGATGTCGAATTCGTCGGTCATGCCGCTGCCGCCGTGCATCTGCACGCCTTCCTGCACCGCGCGCGTGGCGCTGGTGCAGGCGTGCGCCTTGGCCTGCGCCACGATCAGCGCCGCTTTCGCCGGGTCTGCGTCCATGGCCTGCAGCGCGCCCAGCACCAGCGCGCGCGTGAGCTCGATGTCGATGTAGAGTTCGGCGGCGCGATGCTGCAGCGCCTGGAATTCGCCGATGGCGCGGTCGAACTGGCGGCGCTCCTTGAGGTAGGCGAGGGTGAGCCCGAACACCGCGTCGGCACT
>JAAOZY010000392.1 GCA_012274205.1 Betaproteobacteria bacterium | reverse complement strand
CGCACACGCGCATGACCGGCACCGTGCTCGAAGAGGGGCTGCGCGGCTCCGGCGGTTATCTCCTGAACGGCGCGGGCGAGCGCTTCATGGGCAACTACGACGACAAGCTCGAACGCGCCACGCGCGACATCGTGTCGCGCGCGATCTACGCCGAAATGCGCGCCGGGCGCACCACGCCCAACGGCGGCGTGCACATCAGCATGGCGCACCTGGGCCCCGCGAACGTGGCGAAAAAATTCAAAGGCATGGTCGAGCGCTGCGCCGACAGCGGCTTCGATCTGGCCGGCGGCCTGGTCGAAGTAGTGCCGACCGCGCATTACATGATGGGCGGAGTCGAATTCGGCCCCGACTGCTCCACCGCCCTGCCCGGCCTGTTCGCCGCGGGCGAGGATACCGGCGGCGTGCACGGCGCCAACCGCCTCGGCGGCAACGGCGTGGCCAACTCGACCGTCTACGGCGGCGTCGCGGGCGACGAGATGGCGGCCTGGGTCAAGGCACACGGCGCCTTGCGCGAGCCCGACCGCGAACAGATGGCGGCGGCCGAGGCCGCGTGTCGCGCGCCGCTGACGCGGCCGGCGGGAGACCTCGAAGGCGTGCGCCAGGCACTGTACGAACTGATGTGGGACGACGTCGGCATCGTTCGCGACGCGCAGGGGCTGATGCGCGCGCGCGGCGCGCTGTCGGACTTGCAGGCGCGGCTGGATGCAACCGGCGTGGACGCGGGCGACCTGCGCTACAACCTGTCCTGGCACGACTGGATGAACCTGAACAACCTGATCCTGGTGAGCCGCGCCATCTGCGAAGCGGCGCTGGTGCGCGAGAACTCGCGCGGCGCGCATTACCGCGCCGACTTCCCCGAGGCGGGCGATCTCGCGACCTCGAGCTACAGCCTGGTGCAGGCCGCGGGCGCAGGCTTCAGCGTCAGTCGCGAGCCAGTGAGGTTCACGCGCGTGCGCCCGGGCGAGACCTTGATCGTCTAGGCCGCAGCGCCTTATTCTACAACTTTCATTTCGCCTGGCCCAGGCCTGACCTGGGCCTCAGGCACATTGGCTTGCCAGTTTTGGTAACAAGCCTAGCCGGCCGCGCGCGCTTCGAGTATTTCCACCGCGGGCAGCTTCTTGCCTTCGAGGAATTCGAGGAAGGCCCCGCCCGCGGTCGAGATGTAGTCGATGTCCTTGGCCACGCCGAACTTGTTGATCGCGGCGACGGTATCGCCGCCACCGGCAATGGAAAAACCTTTGGAGGCGGCGATCGCAAGCGCCAGGGTTTTGGTGCCCGCGGCAAACTGATCGAACTCGAACACGCCCACCGGACCGTTCCAGACGATGGTGCCGGCGCGCGCGAGGCTCGCGGCGAGGCGCGCCGCGGTCTCCGGGCCGATGTCGAGGATCATCTCGTCCGCAGCGACCTGTGCTGCCGGTTTCACCGTCGCGGTCGCGCTCGCGGCCAGTTCCTTGGCCACCACCACATCGGTCGGAATCGGCACCGCGGCACCGCGCGCCTGCATCGCCGCCATGATTTTTTTCGCCTCCTCGACCAGATCCGCCTCGGCCAGCGACTTGCCGATGGGCAGGCCGGCCGCGAGCATGAAGGTGTTGGCGATGCCGCCGCCGACGATGAGCTCGTCCACTTTTTCCGCCAGCGCGGCGAGGATGGTGAGCTTGGTCGACACCTTGGAGCCGGCCACGATCGCGATCAGCGGGCGCGCCGGTGCCGCCAGCGCCTTGCCCAGCGCCTCGAGCTCCGCCGCCATCAGCGGTCCGGCGCAGGCGACGGGCGCGAACTTCGCCGCGCCGTGGGTAGTGGCTTCGGCGCGGTGCGCAGTGCCGAAGGCATCGTTGACGTACACGTCGCACAGCGCCGCGATGCGCCTGGCGAGCGCTTCGTCGTCCTTTTTCTCGCCCTTGTTGAAGCGGCAGTTCTCCAGCAGCACCAGCTTGCCCGGTTCCACTGCGACGCCGTCGAGCCAGTCGCGCACAAGCGGCACCTCGACGCCGAGCAGGCCCGCCAGGTGGCGCGCCACCGGCGCCAGCGATTCGCTTTCGCTGAATTCACCCTCCTTCGGCCGGCCGAAGTGCGAAGTCAGCATGAGGCGCGCCTTCTGCCCCAGCGCGTAGCGTATGCCCGGCAGCGCCGCGCGGATGCGCGTGTCGTCGCTGATGGCGCCGTCTTTCACCGGCACGTTGAAATCGACGCGGATGAGCACGCGCTTGCCGTGCAGATCGAGGTCGGTCATCTTCAGGATTGCCATGTCATTCCCGCCATGCGCTGCGCAAACTATTTCGCGTGCATCAGCGCAGCCGTCGTATCGAGCATGCGGTTGCTGAATCCCCATTCGTTGTCGACCACGCGCACACCTTCACCAGCGTGCCGCCCGATACCTTGGTCAGGGTGGAGTCGAAAATGCTGGAATGCGGATTGTGGTTGAAATCCACCGACACCAGCGGATCCTGGTTGTAGGCGAGGATGTCCTTCAGGCTGCCTTCGGCCGCTTCCTTCATAACCTGGTTGATTTCTTCCACCGTGGTCGCGCGCTTGGCGACGAAAGATAGATCCACCACGGAAACGTTGATCGTCGGCACGCGCATGGCGAAACCGTCGAGCTTGCCGTTGAGTTCGGGCAGCACCAGGCCCACGGCCGCAGCCGCGCCGGTCTTGGTCGGGATCATCGACATGGTGGCCGAGCGCGCGCGGCGCAGGTCTTCATGATAGACGTCGGTCAGCACCTGGTCGTTGGTGTAGGCGTGGATGGTGGTCATCAGGCCGCTGACGAGGCCGATCTTGTCGTGCAGCGGCTTCACCATCGGCGCGAGGCAGTTGGTGGTGCAGGAAGCGTTCGAGATCACCGTATGCGCCGCCTTCAGCACATTTTCGTTCACGCCAAAAACAATGGTGGCGTCGACGTCCTTGCCGCCGGGCGCGGAAATGATCACCTTTTTCGCCCCCGCCTTGAGGTGGGCGCTGGCCTTTTCCTTGCTCGTGAACAGACCGGTGCATTCCATCACCACGTCCACCCCCAGCTCCTTCCACGGCAGCTCGGCCGGGTTGCGGATGGCGCAGACGCGGATCTTGTCGCCGTTCACCAGCATGTAATCACCCTCGACCGCGACCGTGCCGGGAAATTTGCCGTGCGTGGTGTCGTAACGGGTCAGGTGGGCGTTGGTCTGCGCATTGCCGAGGTCATTGACGGCGACGATCTGGATGTCATGCTTTTTGCCCTCTTCGTAGAGCGCGCGCATGATGTTGCGTCCGATGCGGCCATAGCCGTTGATTGCGACCTTGATAGTCATCACTTGCTCCTAGCAAAAAAACGTAGCGCGGGTTTCACGCGAATGAAGGCAGATATATATACATGCTTCGCCGCCGGCCGAAATTGAGAAAGATCAATCGGCGGCAATGCGCAATTATCCCTCAGATCACGCTTTTTACCGCGGCCGTCACGTGGTCCACGGTAAAGCCGAAGAATTTGAATAGTTCCGGACCCGGGGCCGACTCGCCGTAGCGGTCGATACCGACCACCGCGCCGTCCAGGCCCACGTACTTGCGCCAGTAGTCCGACACGCCGGCCTCCACCGCGACGCGCGGCACGCCGCGCGGCAATACGGCGTCGCGGTAGGCGGCGTCCTGGCGGTCGAACACGCTGGTCGAGGGCATGGACACCACGCGCACACGCACGCCCTCCGCGGCAAGCTTGGCCTGCGCGCCCATCGCGAGCTGCACTTCCGAGCCGGTCGCGAGGATCAGCGCCTGCGGCGCGCCGGCGCAATCGGCGAGCACATAGGCACCGCGCGCGATACCGGCGCGCGCCTGGGCGTCGCGCTGCTGGAACGGCAGGCTCTGGCGCGAGAACACCAGCGCGCTCGGCCCGTCGCTGCGTTCGACCGCCGCGATCCAGGCCTGCGCCGATTCCACCGTGTCGCACGGCCGCCATAGGTCCAGCTGGGGCATCAGGCGCAGGCTGGAGACGTGCTCCACCGACTGGTGCGTGGGCCCGTCTTCGCCCAGTCCGATCGAGTCGTGGGTAAACACGAAAATATTGCGCAGCTTCATCAGCGCCGCCATGCGCAGCGCATTGCGCGCATAGTCGGAGAAGGTGAGGAAGGTGCCGGAAAACGGCAGCAGACCGCCGTGCAGCGCCATGCCGTTGGCGATCGCCGACATGCCGAATTCGCGCACGCCGTAGGAAATGTAGTTGCCGCCGCCGCTCGCGCCCACGTGTTTCGCGCCGGACCAGTTGGTGAGATTCGACCCGGTGAGGTCGGCCGAGCCGCCGACGAATTCCGGCAGGACCGGTGCCAGGCCCTCGATCGCATTCTGCGAAGCCTTGCGCGTGGCGATGGTCTCGCCCTTGGCCTCGATCTGCGCCAGCAGCGCCTCGCACTGCGCTTTCCAGTTCGCCGGCAGCTCGCCCGCCGTGCGGCGCAGGAATTCGCGCGCGCGCTGCGGCTGCTGCTTTTCATAGGCGGCAAAGCGCTGCGTCCACTCAAGCTCGAAGGCGGCGCCGCGCGCGCGCGCGTCCCAGCCCTGATACACGTTCTGCGGCACTTCGAACGGCGGGTAATTCCAGCCGATCGCCACGCGCGTGGCCGCGACTTCCTCGGCGCCCAGGGCCTCGCCATGCGCCTTGGCCGTGCCGGCACGCTTGGGCGAGCCCTTGCCGATCACGGTCTTGCAGCAGATCAGGCTGGGGCGGTCCGTCACCGCCTTGGACGCGGCGATGGCGCGGTCCACCGCATCGACATCCTGGCCGTCCACCGCGGGAATCACGTGCCAACCGTAGGCCTCGAAGCGCTTGGGGGTGTCGTCGGTGAACCAGCCCGCGACTTTGCCGTCGATGGAAATCCCGTTGTCGTCATAGAGCGCGATCAGCTTGCCCAGTTTGAGCGTGCCCGCAAGCGAGCAGGCCTCGTGCGAAATGCCTTCCATGAGGCAGCCGTCACCGAGGAACACATAGGTATGGTGGTCGACGATCGCATGTTCGGGCTGGTTGAATTCGGCGGCGAGCAGGCGCTCGGCGAGCGCCATGCCGACGGCATTGGCAAGGCCCTGGCCCAGCGGCCCGGTGGTGGTCTCCACGCCCGGCGTCATGCCGTGCTCGGGATGCCCCGGCGTCATCGAATGCAGCTGGCGAAAGTGGCGCAACTGCTCCATCGGCAGCGCGTAGCCGGTGAGATGCAGCACCGAATACAGCAGCATCGAGCCGTGGCCGTTGGACAGCACGAAACGGTCGCGGTCGGCCCATTTCGGGTTGGCCGGGTTGT
>JAAOZY010000391.1 GCA_012274205.1 Betaproteobacteria bacterium | reverse complement strand
GGTCCTGGAAAAAATCAAACTGGTCGGCGACACGGCCAACCGGGAAGTGGCCGAGTTCCTGGAATTCTGTGCGCCAGGGATCGAAGCACACTTCCATGCAATCAGCGACGTCAAGCGGGTGCGCAATAATCTAGAAAGGACTTGGCAACTCGATTTTTGGTTTGGGCCAAAGAACGCTACGGACAGGCGCATTGAGATCGGCGTGAATATCGATTCGAACCTAGTAGCCTTGATCCCTTGGATTTGGTGTCGCGGTGGTCGTCGAGCCGAGGATGAGATGAAGCGCATTATGGGCGGGAGAATCAAGCCCATCAAATCGCCCGGGTATGAGTCGGGCACGGTCGTGCTGGACGAGATCAAGATTCCTTTACCCGAACGACTGGAAGATCCTGTTGAGTGCGATTCGTTAGTTGCACAGGTCCTGCACGCTTTCGCATCATTCACGGAGGAGGATATCGCGGCGATCGACGGCATTGCAATCAATCGTGGAGAAGCATGATGTCAGTCGTTTCGCTCCTCCACGGGTAGGTCTGAAATCCTGTGTGCGCCGAACCAAACGCTGCAGCAGGATAGGCCGCATTGCGGTTGTTCGCGGTGTGCTTTCACTCCAGCGGCTCCGGCTGCTGAGCTTGGCCATTCAACGGCACCTTCAACAGCCAAGAGTTCTCAGATTTGCCCTGGTCGGCGAGCCGGTTAGGACTCGAACTAACCATTGAATGGCCGTTTCCACTGCATTGCGGACCCACATGTATCCGGCCTCGGCAGACCGCTGAGGGTCGGATCCGGCTGTAGCCTGAAGTGCCAAGCGGTCATTGACCCAGCGGCTGGACGGCAGGTAACCAACGCATTGCCGCCCGAGTCAGACCGGAAGTCCAAGGTCAGTAGTGGCCGACTAGCGGACCCTCATCCCACCACGCCCAAGCCCGCCTCAACCCGTAATCCCTATCTGCCACGGCACAAACTCGTGATCGCCCAGCCCGAATAGCTCGCTCTTGGTCTTCTCGCCCGACGCGGTGCGCAGGATCAGCTGGAAAATCTGCTCGCCCATTTCCTCCATGCTCGCCGTGCCGTCGAGGATCTGGCCGCAGTTGATGTCCATGTCCTCCTCCAGCCTGCGGTACATCGGCGTGTTGGTGGCGAGCTTAATCGAGGGCGCGGGCTTGCAGCCGAAGGCGGAGCCGCGGCCGGTGGTGAAGCACACCACGTTCGCGCCGCCGGCGATCTGCCCGGTGGCCGACACCGGGTCGTAGCCCGGCGTGTCCATGAACACGAAGCCCTTTTGCTTCACCGGCTCGGCGTATTTGTACACTTCCATCAGCGGGCCGGTCCCGCCTTTCATCGCCGAGCCCAGCGATTTTTCGAGGATGTTCGCAAGGCCGCCCATCTGGTTGCCGGGGCTGACCACGCCGTTGATCTGCACGTCGCGCCCGAGCGCGTAGACGTCCTTCCACCAGCGGATGCGCTCGATCAGCTTCTCGCCGATCGCGCGCGAGGCCGCGCGGCAGGTGAGCGTGTGCTCGACGCCGTAGATCTCCGGCGTCTCCGACAGCACCGCGGTGCCGCCGTGGCGCACCAGGATGTCCATCGCCGCGCCCAGCGCGGGGTTCGCGGTGATCGAGGAAAAGCTGTCCGAGCCGCCGCACTGCAGCCCGACGGTGATATGGCTCGCCGGCACCGCCACGCGCGTGACCCGGTTCGCCTGTGGCAGCAGCTCCTGCACCGCGGCGACGCCGGCCTCTATGGTCTTGCGCGTGCCGCCCGTGTCCTGCATCACGAAAGTGCGCAGTGTGGTGCCGGACGTGAGCTTTTCGGCCTCGAACAATTTGTCGATCTGGTTGCGCTCGCAGCCCAGGCCCACCACCAGCACCGCGGCGAAGTTGGCGTGGCGAATATAGCCCGCGAGCGTGCGCCGCAGCAGGTCCATGGGTTCGCCCGACAGTTCCATGCCGCAGCCGCTCGAATGCGTGAACGCGGCGACGCCGTCGATATTGGGAAATTCGGCAAGCCGCTCCGGCGTGAACCAGTCGGCGATGCGGTGCGACACCGTGGCCGAGCAGTTCACGGTCGAGACGATGCCGATGTAGTTGCGCGTCGCCACGCGCCCGTCGGCGCGCACGATGCCCATGAAGCTCGCACGCGCCGCTTCGGGCACCATGTCCACCGGCTGGTAGTCGCGCGCGTAGGCGTAGTCGCGGTCGAATTCGCGGAACTCCATGTTGAGCCGGTGCAGCAGCGTGCCCGCCGCGATGTCGTTCGAGGCAAAGCCGATCACGGTGTTGTACTTGAGCACCGGCTCGCCTTTGGCGAGCGCGCGCGCGGCTACCTTGTGTCCGGCGGGGATGCGGTTGAGGCAGGCGAGCTGCTCGTCGGCGAGCACCGTCCCCTGCGCCAGGTCGACGCGCGCGACCAGCACATTGTCGTTCGGGTGCAGGCGGATGGCCGGCGCCGTGAGATTCTTTACCGCTGGTGCGTTCATGCTTCGTCTTCCTTAGGTCATTTGAAAATGAGGGGATAACTCCCCTCATACTCCCCTATATCGGGCGTTGCAAAGAAATCGTTTTGCAACGGGTTCTTACGCTGGTGTCTTGGAAATCCAGTTCTTGAAATCCTGGCGCAGCTTGGTCTTGAGGAATTTCCCGGTCGAAGTGCGCGGCAGCGCGTCGATGAAAGTAAAATCGTCCGGCACCTGCCACTTGGCGAAGCGCGGCAGCAGCAGCTCGCGCAGTTCCTGCGGCGTCACTTCCCTGCCCGGCTTCTTCACCACCACGGCGAGCGGGCGCTCGTCCCACTTCGGATGCTTCACCGCGATCACCGCGGCCTCGGCCACCGAGGGGTGCCCCATGATCGCGTTTTCCAGCTCGACCGAGCTGATCCATTCGCCGCCCGACTTGATCAGGTCCTTGGTGCGGTCGGCGATGCGCAGATAGCCCTCGGGGTCGATGGTGGCGACGTCGCCGGTGCGCAGCCAGCCGTCCTCGGTGAACTTCTCCGGGTCGGTGGGCTGATTGTGGTAGCCGCCCGCGACCCAGTGGCCGCGGCATTGCAGCTCGCCCGTGGACTCGCCGTCCCAGGGCAGCACCTGGCCGTCGAAATCGACGATGCGCAGCTGGATCAGCGGCACCTGCAGGCCGGCGCGCGCGCGGATGTCGTACAGCCTGTCCGCCGGCGCATCGATGAGGTTGGGCTTGATCGAGGTGATGGAGCCGAGCGGCGAAGTCTCGGTCATGCCCCAGCCCTGCTTGATCGTGAGCCCGTACTGGTCGAAGGCCTCGATCAGCGAACGCGGCACGGCTGCGCCGCCGACCGTCATGCGCATGCCCGGGACCAGCTTCCACGTGCGCTTGCCGGACTGCAGCGCCTGCAGCACCATCATCCAGATCGTGGGCACGCCCAGCGACAGCGTGATCGCCTCGCCTTCCATCAGGTCGAGCAGGTCCTCGCCCGCCATGTGCGGACCGGGAAACACCTGTTTCGCCCCGAGCATGAGGGCACCGAAGGGCATGGCCCAGGCATTGGCGTGGAACATCGGTGTGATCACCAGCACGTTGTCGCGCGAGGACGAGCCGAGCACATCCGGCAGCGCGCCGACGATGGAATGCAGCACCATGGAGCGGTGCGAATAGACCACGCCCTTGGGCCGCCCGGTGGTGCCCGAGGTATAGCACATGCCCATCGCCTCGTTCTCGTCCTGTTCGGGATAGCGGTAGGCGCTGGCGTCCGCGGCGATGAAATCCTCGTAACTCTCGCTGCCTGCGGGCAGGGGCGCGCCGCTGAATGCGAATACGACGATGCGCGGGGGCTTTTTCAGCAGCGGCCTGACCCTGTCCCAGATCGGCAACAGCACGTCGTCGATAATGATCAGCTTATCGTCCGCGTCCTCGATGATGTAAGCGAGATCCTCGGGCGACAGGCGCAGATTGAGCGTGTGCAGCACCGCGCCGGCCGCGGGGATGCCGAAATAGGCTTCGAGGTGGACCCAGTGGTTCCACATCAGAGTGCCGACCGCTTCGCCGCGCGCTACGCCGGCGCCCTGCAAAGCCTGCGCGAGCTGGCGCACGCGCCGGTACACGTCGCCGTAATTGCAGCGATACAGCGATTTGTCCGGCCGGCGCGACACCACTTCCCGGGTGGGATAGAGCGCGTGGGCGTGCTCGAGCAGCTGATTCAGGCTCAGCGGCATCTGCATCATGGTCGATCGCATGTCTTCCCCTCGTGTGCGTCATGTGCTTGACGCGCATCCTAGCAAACTCCGGCACAAGCGGCCGCCGGAAAGTCAAACCGGATGGCGCGATACCGTTCATACACCGGGATTGCCGGAAACAGCCTATTCGCCCGGACCCCGGGCCAGGTAGTAGCAAGCTTGCGCCCGATGCTTTAGACTGGCTTCCTATTGACTTGGACTGATCCGCTGCCCGGGTTGATATTCGATTTGGAGTTGCAGCCGAATGAGGGGAAAATTTCCCTCGTGCTTCCCCAGTTCGGACCGTAACAAATTTTGTTGCGGCTTCTTAATTACTATCAGGAGATTCTCGTGGCAACTGGAACAGTGAAGTGGTTCAACGCAAGCAAGGGTTTCGGATTCATTCAAGCCGATGACGGTTCAAAAGACGTGTTCGTGCATATCTCGGCGGTGGAAAAAGCAGGTCTGTCCACCCTGAACGAAGGCCAGAAAGTCCAGTACGAACTGCAGAAAGGCAAGGACGGAAAGACTTCCGCCGGGGACCTCAAGGCAGTCTGAGCGCAGATTCCTCACCGGGCGCGTCCCGCGCCCGGCGCAGCCGGTGCCGGCATCGGCCAGCCTCCGCCCAGCGCCTTGTACAAGGCGACCAGATCGATCGCGGCGCCGGTGTGGGCCCTGGCATAGGCGTCTTCGGCATCGCGCATGCTGCGTTCGGCTTCCAGCAAATCCGCCAGCGCGATGTCGCCGAGCTCGTGGCGCCGCCGGGCATGGCCGTAGCTGCGCCGTGCCGACTCCAGCGCGGCACGCTGCGCCTTATCCGCCTCGAGCGAATAGCGGTAATTGCCGAGCGCGCGTTCGGCATCGCTCAGCGCTGACAGCACAGCCTTTTCATAGGACTGCGCCGCGCCCTGCTGGCGCGCCTCGGCGGCGTGGATTTGCGCCTGCACCCGGCCGCCGTCGAAGATGCGCCAGGAAATCACCGGCATGACCGAGAATACCTGGCTGGACGCCTGCAACAGATCGCCGAGCGCGAGCGCCTGAAAGCCGCCGCTGGCCCCGATCGCGAGCCGCGGAAACCACTCCGCCCGCGCCACGGCGCTGTCTGCCGTCGCGGCTGCGAGGCGCCGTTCGGCAACGCGCACATCCGGGCGGCGCCGCAGCACGTCGGCGCGCGCGCCTGCCGCGATCGGTTCGAGCGCGATCTCGCCGCCGTCGCTGCCGGCCAGCGCCAGTTCGCTCTCGGGCAACTGGCCGAGCAGCATGCCTATGCCCAATGCGGACGCGCGAATGCGCGCGCGGATGCCGGGCAAGACAGCCGCGGCGGCATCGAGCTGCGCCTGCGCGCGCTCGACGTCTGCGCGCGCCAGGTCGCCCGCATCGGCGCGTTCGCGCACCGTGGCGGCGATGCGGCGCATCGCCTCGACCGAAGCGGAACGCGCCGCGAGTTCGCGCTGCGCGCCGCGCAGGCTCAGGT
>JAAOZY010000060.1 GCA_012274205.1 Betaproteobacteria bacterium | reverse complement strand
GTCCAGCAGCGCCGCCCCGCCCCATTGCGGATGCGCCGGCGCGGTGAACAGCGCTTCCTCGAGCAGGTATTCCCAGTAGCCGGCGAACTCGCGCTTGGCCACCAGCTTCGCCTTGAGCGCATGCGCGCGTCCGCCGTGGCCGAGGACATAGACCTCGTCGCCCGCATTCACCGCTGCGACGGAACCGCGCTCGAGCAGCGGCGTGCCGAGCTTGCCCAGCGGCTGCACCAGGCCGAAGCCGGTGGCCTGGTCGTAGGCGAGCGCGTGGCCGGCCACGACGGTGCCGGCATTGCTGCTGAGCCAGATGTTTTCAGCCTCGGTGATCAGATAGCCGATGGTGAGCACCAGCCCGTCGGCGCGGATCACCGCGCCGTAGCCCGAGCGCTCGGTGCCGAGCAGGCCGCCGGTAAACGCGTCCTCGGGTATTTCCGCGCGCAGCAGCACCACCGCATCCAGCGCCCGCGCCAGATCGAAATCGACTTCCTCCTCGCGCGGCTGCAGCGAGTCGTCGAAAGCCCAGGATTTGGCATCACTCATAGAGGACCAATTCTGCCACGTCGCCGCCGATTGCGGCGGGCCGCGTGCGCGGCGCTGCGTGCGCGCCGCGCTATCGCCCGCAGAGGCGCATCCAGAGCCGCTCCGCGCGCATCGGCCGCACCGCCTCAGGCCGGGCCGGGCAGCGACTGCAGGAAAACTTCGGGCGCGAGCACGCTGAAGCGGCCGGTCCGCGCCAGTTCGCGCGCCAGCCGCAGCAGCGCGTGGTCGCGCGTGAGCAGATGGCTCGCGCGCGCATGCCAGGCGAGTTCGAGAAATTTCTGGTCGTCCGGATCGTCGCAGCGCGGCAGCTGCGCGCCGTTCGCGCCCTGCGCGACTTCGAAGCGCTGCACGTGGGCGAGATAACGCGCGTAGGCGAGCGTCTGCGCCGCCGCGTCGAGTTTCACCTGCGGGTAGCCCAGCGCACGGCGCAATTCCTGAAGACAGGCCGCGTCGCTTACCGCGTGCAGCGCTCCGCGCTCGATCGCGGCCGCGATCGGCTGCATGCGCGCGTCGCCGAACGCGACCCAGTCGAGGACGACGTTGGTGTCGAGGACCAGCAGCGGCGCTGTGTGATTAGGTCGCACGCCGGCATCATGCACCGCTTTCAGGATGCATGGCGGCGGCGCGCGTGCGCCTCAGGCCGGCTGCGTCGCCAGCTTCGCGGCAGCCAGCGGACGGATCTCGGCCGGCGTCGACGCGAGGGCGCCGATGTCGCCCGCGAGTTCGCCGCCTTCCTCGATCGAAATCTTGCCGTAGCGGATCTTGCCCGACACATGTCCGGTGGCGCGGATCACCAGCTGCTTGCGCACCGTCAGCTCGCCGTCGAAGCGCCCGCGGATTTCGGCCGTGTCCACGGCAGCCTTGCCGACAAACTCGCCGATCTCGGCGATCTGCAGCACGCGGCTTTCCATGGCGGCTTCCACCCGGCCCTCGACCACCAGCGTATCGCAGTCGGTGATCTCGGCGCCCTTGAGCTTGATGTCCGGTCCGACAATGAGCTTGCTCACGGACTCCACCTGCTCGTGCGCGGGCTTTGCGCTGCGCGCGGCATCGGCTCGCGCCGGCTCCGCCTTCGGCTGCTCGGCCTTGGCCGGCTCCGCGAGCTGCGGCGCCGGGCTGAGCGCCTCGCGCATGCGTCCCATCGGACTCGGCGCCGGCGTGTACGGCGGACGCGAGGCGTCCTTATTGCGAAAGTTTTCGAGCATGAGCGTTTCCCCTCCAGTTGAACAGCGGCGTGCGGATGTTCCGGCGCGCCGCGCTTTGAACCATCGCAGCGCGCCGGAACAGCTAGCCTGAGCAAGCTGCGTGCCACGCGGCGCAGTTCAGGCAAATCAATCGATTGGCGCCAGGCGCGCAGGCCGCACCGTCGTGCGCAGGCGACAATTCGCCGCGGCCTTATTTCAAGCCGATGAATCAACGTCGAATGCAGTGTCGCCGCAGCACGACAGCCGCGCATGCAGCTTGCGTGCGCCCCGCGGCCGCGCCCGCGCGGGAACGCGGTATCATGGCCGCAAGGCAAGTGCGGGAGATCGGCTGCATGTTTCCCTTGATCGAAGTTTGCGGCAGTGCGCGCGAGCGCGGCCAGCAGCACGGGCAGAAGGCGCGCGCGCGCATCGAGCGCTCGATCGCGAGCTACGCGCGCCTGTTCGCCTGGTGCGGCATCGACTGGGCCGGCGCGCAGCGCCTGGGCGCGGGCTATCGCGAGCTCATCGGCGACCTCGATCCGGCGCTGCTGGAAGAGATCGAAGGCATCGCCGCGGGCGCGGGCCGGCGCCTGGACGAAATCCTCGCGCTCAATGCGCGCACGGAGATCCTGCCGCCGAGCTACCCGGGCGAGCCGCATCCGGACCGGTTCAGCATCGCCGCCGCCAACGCGAAGCAGGGCGTACGCGATTGGGGCGAGTGCACCGCGGTCGCGGTAAAGCCGGCGCGGAGCGCGACCGGAACTGCGCTGCTCGCGCAGAACTGGGACTGGCTCGGCGCGCAGCGCGCGGCGCTGGTGCTGCTGCGCGTGCGCGACGCGGGCGGCGCGTCCGTCCTCACGCTGACCGAGGCCGGCATGCTGGCCAAGATCGGCCTCAACCGCCAGGGCTTCGGCGTCTGCCTCAACATCCTGCGCTCGGCCGACGACGGCGCGCGTCCCGGCGTGCCGGTGCACGTGCTGCTGCGCGCGCTGCTTGCGCAAGACAGCGTGGCCGATGCGGTGGCGTTCGCGCGCAAGCTCAGCTTCGGCGCTTCCTCCAACGTGCTCTGCGCCGATGTCTCCGGAGATACGGCGGCGCTGGAGTTCTCGCCGCGCGGACTCGAAGTCGTTCGCGGCGCCGATGCCGCGCTGTGCCACACCAACCACTTCCTCGCGCCGGCCGCGGCCAGGCACCAGGCTTCGCTCGCACCCAGCCTGTCGACCGTGCCGCGCCTCGCGCGCATCAGCGCGCTCACCGGCGCGCACCAGGGGAAATTTTCCATCGCGGACCTGCAGCGCATGCTGCGCGACGAAACCGACGGCTACCTGTCGATCTGCCGCAGCCCCGATCCGTCGCTGGACTCCGAAGTCTGCATCGAAACCGTCGCCTCGGTGGTGATGGACCTGGGCGAGCGCGTCATGCACATCGCGCCGGACGTGCCCGCGCGCGTCGCCTACTTTCCGGTGGCGCTAGCCGAGACGGTGCCGGCCTAGAAACCGCGCCGCGTCGCCGCTCACGCGGGCGACAGGATGTGGATCTGCCGGCTCGCAATCAGCTCCTTGGTCTGCGCCGCATAAGCCGCCATGTGCGGCGCCGCCGCATGCGCCTTCAGCGCGTCCATGCTTGCCCATTTCTCGATGACCAGCATGGTGTCGGGACCGTATTTGGTCTGGAACCTGGGTCCGTCCTCGAAGTCGGTCGCGGCGCCGTACTCGATGCAGCCCGCTTCAGCCTTGACCGCGGGGACATTGGCCTTTAACGCATCCAGTATGGATGCGCGCATGCCGGGTTTGGCGGTGATGACGGCGACGACGTGGATCATGGTTCTGCTCCTTGCGTGAATGTGCGCTGCGGGGATCGGGCATTGTAAGCAAACGCGGACGCGCCGCAGGATGCGGCGGCGTTCAATCCTGCTTCAGGATGGGTGCGGCGCGCACGCCGCCAGCCGGCGCAGCACCGCCGCGCTCGCGACCAGGCCCAGCGCGGCGATCCACAGCGCCACATCGAGCGCAGCCGCGGCGTCGATGCGCAGCCAGGACAGCGCGGCCGCGGCGAGCGGGCCGAGGATCTGCCCGAGCGCGAACGCGCTGGTCATGCGCCCGAGCAGCGCCGTCGGCGCGTGCGGCGCGCGGGCGCGCGCCTCCTGCATGCCGATCATGGTCACGATCATGAAGGTTCCGCCGACCAGCAGCGCCGCCAGCGCGATCGAGTACAGCGTCGGCAGCACGCTCGGCAGCACCGCGCCCAGCGCCATCAGCAGATTGCACACCGACCAGACGCGCAGCCGGTTGGCGTGGCGCAGCAGCCAGGCGGCGAGCAGCGTCGACAGCGCCGCGGCCAGACCGAACAGCGGCCAGGCCAGGCCGAAGCGCTGCGGATCGTCCACCAGCGAGCGCGCCAGCGCCGGCAGGAAGGTGGCCGGAAGAATGTAGCCGAAGCCGAATACGCCGTAGCACAGCACCAGCACGCCGGAGCCGGGCGGAATGGCGCCGCCCGCCTGTGCCTTCGCCGCAGGCAGCGCCGGCGCCGCGCTGCGCCCGAGCAGCAGCAAGGCCGGCGCCGCCATCAATGCGGCGAGCAGCCCGAGCTCCAGCCACAGGCGCGCCGAGCCCACGCCCGGGCGCGCGGCGAGCAGGCAGAACAGACCGGCAGCGGCGATGCCCAGGCCGACACCCGCATACACCACGCCGGCGAGCGCGGGACGGCCGCTGCGCGCCAGCGCCTGCAAGGCCCAGGCGCTGGTCGCAACCAGCGCCCATGCGCTGAGCACGCCGGCGGCGAAGCGCAGCACGGCCCAGGCGGGCAGCGTATGCGCTGCGCCCATGCCCAGCGTCAGCAGCACGATGCCGAGCATGCTCGCCTGCATCTGGCGCAGCGCCGACAGCGGCAGCGACGCGGCCCAGGCGGCACCGAGCATGTAGCCGAGGTAATTCGCCGAGGCGAGCCAGGCGCCGCCGTTGCCCGGGAGCAGGCCGTCGCGCACCATCAGCGGCAGCAGCGGCGTGAAGGCGAAGCGGCCGATGCCCATCGCGAGCGCGAGCGCAAGCACGCCGGCGGCGCATACCCTGATCACCGAAATCTGCGGGGCGGCAGATGCGACCGGCGCGATGGCCTCAGAGCTCCATCAGATCGCGCCCGAGCACGATTTTTCCGTCGTAGTTGCGCGCCGCGGCTTCAAGCCACAGCTCGTCGGCGACGCCTTCGGCAGGAACGAAGTGCGACAGCACCAGACACTTCACCCCGGCTTCGCGCGCGACCACGCCCACCTGGTCCGCGGTCGTGTGGCTGTCGAGCAGGTGCTGGCGCAGCCGCGTCGCGTTGTCTAGTCTGGCGCAGATCTCGTCCAGCGCCGGCTCGTACATTACTTCGTGCACCAGCACGTCGGCGCCGCGCGCGAGTTCGATCAGGCTGGCGCAGGGCGCGGTGTCGCCGGAGAACACGATGGAGCGCTCGGGCGTGTCGAAGCGGAATGCGAACGCCGGCACCACCGGCGGATGTTCGACCAGCGCGCAGCTCACGCGCACGCGCTCGTCGCGGTAGACCTCGCCCGCGGCGGCAATGTCGTGCGCGCGGATCAGCGGCGCCAGCGGCGGGCGCCCCTCGTCGGCGATGCGCGTGGCGATGTCGTAGGCATTGAGCGCGAGGTACTGCCCGGTCATCTTCACCAGCGGCGGCGGCCCGTAGGCATCGACCGGCGCCTTCAGCCCCGCGGCCCACAACAGCAGGAACAGGTTGCCGTAATCGGCGTTGTGGTCCGAATGATGGTGGGTGATGAACACCGCGCGCAGCGAGCGGAACGGCAGCGCCGCCTTCGCCATCTGGCGCGCCACGCCGTTGCCGCAATCGACGATGTAGCTCACCCCGTCGACGACGAGCGCGAACGCCGGCGCCGAGCGCGTCGCCTTGGGCGTGGGCCCGCCGCCCGTGCCGAGCAGCACCAGCCGGCTCGCGCTCATGCCTGCGCTCCGATCACGCGCGCGAGAAAAGATCGCGTGCGCTCGTGGCGCGGCCGCGACAGGATTTCCGCGGGCGGCCCCGACTCCACGATCACGCCCGCATCCATGAACGCCACGGTGTCCGCCGCGTCGCGCGCAAACGCCATTTCATGCGTAACCACGATCATCGTCATCCCATCCTCCGTCAGTCCGCGCATCACCGCCAGCACCTCGCCCACGAGCTCGGGGTCGAGCGCGGAGGTCGGTTCGTCGAACAGCATCAGCTTCGGCCGCATCGCGAGCGCGCGCGCGATCGCCACGCGCTGCTGCTGCCCGCCGGACAGGCGGCTCGGATAGGCATCGGCCTTGTCGGCGAGGCCGACGCGTTCGAGCAGCGCGCGCGCATGCGCCCCCGCCGCGGCCTTCGGTTCGCGCCGCACGTGCAGCGGCGCTTCCATCACGTTCTGCAGCGCGGTCAGGTGCGGGAACAGGTTGAAGCGCTGGAACACCATGCCGATGTCGGCGCGCTGCCGGCACACTTCGCGCGGCTGCATTTCGTACAGGCAGTCGCCGTGCTCGCGGTAGCCCACCAGCGCGCCGTCCACGTACAGGCGCCCGGCGTCGATGCGCTCGAGGTGGTTGATGCAGCGCAGGAAGGTGCTCTTGCCCGAACCCGACGGTCCGATCAGGCACAGCACTTCGCCGCCCGCCACCTCGAGGTCGATGCCTTTCAACACTTCCTCGTGGCGGTAGCGCTTGTGCACGTCCTGCGCGCGCAGCATCAGGCCCGCGGCCGGACGCGCCATGGAAGCGTCAGGAGGTGGCATGCATGCCCACGCCCGACTTGCCCAGGCGGCGCTCCATGTAAAGCTGGCCGGCGCTGCTGATGGTGGTCAGCACCAGATACCAGAACGTCGCCACCAGCATCAGCTCGATGGTGTGCAGGTTGGCCGAGGAAATGTTCTCCGCCGCCGTCAGCAGGTCGCCGCCGGCGATCACCGACACCAGCGAGGTCGCCTTCAGCAGCGAAATGAACTGGTTTCCCGCGGGCGGAATGATCACGCGCAGCGCCTGCGGCAGGATGACGCGCCGCAGCGCCTGCGGGCGCGACATGCCGAGCGCGAGCGCGGCGTCGTACTGGCCGCGCTCGACGGCGATGATGCCGGCGCGCACCACTTCGGCCATGTAGGCGCCCTCGTTCAGGCCGAGCGCGATCACCGAGGCGACGAACGGCGTCAGCAGGTCATTGGTGCGGAACGGGCCGATGAATTCGAACAGCAGCGCGAGATTGCCCCAGATCAGGATCTGCACCAGCAGCGGCGTGCCGCGCAGCAGCCAGGTGTAAAAGCCGCTCGCAAGGCGCAGCACCAGGCTGTCGGACAGGCGCATCACCGCGAGCAGCACGCCGAGCACCGTGCCGATCACCGCGGCGAGCAGCGCCAGCACGACCGTGGTGCGCAGGCCGGCGAGGATGGCCGGCGCGAACTGGTACTGCAGGATGACGCCGTGCTGGATGTTGGGATTGCGGAACACCGACAGCGCCAGCAGCGCCGCGAGCACGGCGACCACGGCGCTCCCCAGCCAGAGCCAGGGCCGCCGCCGGGGAACGACGCGGGTCAAGGCGCGCCCGCTACAACTTGAGCTTGGCGCCGCCGTTGATGGTGGCCGAACTCACCGCGCCGCTCTCGACGCCGTGCTTCTCCAGGATCTTGCGGTAGCTGCCGTTGGCGATCAGCGCGTTCAAGGACTTCTGCAGCGCGTCGCGCAGCTGCGTGTTGGTTTTCGCCACGCCGATGCCGAGCGGCACCGGCTGGTACACATGGCCCGGCACCACGTCGAAGATCTTGCCCTCGCCCGCGGTCTTGGCGAGATACACCATCACCGGCGAATTGCCGAGGAAGGCGGCGACGCGCCCGGACTGCACCTGCAGGCGCGCGTCGGCGGGCTGCGCATACTGCAGATTCTGGATCGAGGCCTTGCCCGCGGCGGTGCACTTGGCGCTGGCCGCATCGACCAGCCCAATCTGCGTCGAGCCCTGCACCGTCGACACGGTCAGGCCGCACATGGTCTCCAGGCTCTCGACCTTCTGCGGGTTGCCCTTGCGGATCAGCAGCATGGTGGAGAGATCGAAGAAGTCGACGAAGTCGATCAGCTTCTCGCGCTCCGGGATGTCGTTCATGAGCGAGAATACGATGTCGATGCGCTTCGCCTCCATTGCCGGCAGCAGGCCGTTGAACGGTATCGATTCGAATACGATCTTCCTCCTGCCCATCTCCTGGCTCATCGCGGCGGCGAGGTCGACAATCGCGCCCTGCAGCGTGGTGCCGTCGGAGGCGTAGGAAATCATCGGCGGGCTGTTGGTGATCGAGCCGGCGCGAATGTCCTCGGCGGCGGCCGGAAACGCCGCGCTTGCCAACGCCACGCCGATTGCCGCCGCACTTGCAACAGTTCGGAAAAGCCGCATGATTGTCTCCTCCTGGATGGAGCGCGTGGACGCGCGCTTCCGGTTTGAATTTGCCGATTGTACCGCAGCGCCCGCGGCCGCCATGGCGCAGGCGCGCTGCCACCTTAGCAAACGCCGCGGGCGGGCGTCAATCGGCGGCCGGCAGCGGCAGGCGGGCAGGCGCCACCGGCAATTAACCCCGGCGCAGGAAAGCGCGGGGCGGCGGCCGCAGACGCGCGCCACCGCCGCCGGCGCATCAATAGGTCTTGTAGGGAAGGAACTTGCCCGACATGACGATATTCACGCGGTCGCCCGCGCTGTTCGGCTCGCGCTTCAGGTCCATCTTGAAATCGATCGCCGACATGATGCCGTCGCCGAATTCCTCGTGGATGAGTTCCTTCAGGGTGGTGCCGTATACATTGATCAGCTCGTAGAAGCGGTAGATCAGCGGATCGGTCGGCACCGCCGTAGGCAGGGAACCCTTGTAGGGCACGGTCTGCAGCAGGGCCACGGCCTCCACGGGCAGGCCGAAAGTCTTGCCGATGATGCCGGCCTGCTTCTTGTCGAAGGTCATCTGGCCGAGGCAGCCGGCGGTCACCCATTCCTTGGCGAGGCCGATCTTCTTCGCCACATCCTCCCACTTGATGCCTTTGTGGATCTTGGCGGCGATGATCATTTCGGTAACGTCGTTGCGGTTCATGCTCGGTTCTCCATTCAGTGATTGATGACTTGCTTGAGTTGCGGCGCGGACTTGTCCAGCGGCAGCGCCACCACCGGCGCGCGTTCGCCCTCCAGACCGGGCCGCACCACCGGCGGGATTTTCGCGTCGTGCACCGTTCTGGCGCCGGCATAAGACTTGGAGCGGTTGACCAGGAAATCGACCAGGTGGTTGCGGATGCGGTAATACTGCGGATCGTGATGGATGTCGGCGCGGGTGCGTTTGCGCGGCATGGTGACTTCGACGATTTCGGCGATTCTCGCGTGCGGGCCGTTGCTCATCAGCAGGATCTTGCCCGCGAGCAGGATCGCCTCGTCGACATCGTGGGTGATCATGAACACGGTCTGGTGCGTGGCCTGCACGATTTTCAGCAGCTCGTCCTGGATGGTTCCGCGCGTGAGCGCGTCGAGCGCGCCGAAGGGCTCGTCCAGCAGCAGCATCTTGGGCTCGATCGCGAACGCGCGCGCGATGCCGACGCGCTGCTTCATGCCGCCCGAGAGTTCCGCCGGTTTCTTGTGCAGGGCTTCTCCGAGGCCGACCATCTCGAGGTAACGCGTGCAGTGCGCCGCCACCTTGTCCTTGCCCCAGTCCGGCCAGCGTGATTTCACCGCGAAGGCGACGTTGCCGAGCACCGTCATCCAGGGCATCAGCGCATGGCTTTGGAACACGACGCCGCGGTCGAGGCTGGGCCCGCATACTTCGCGCCCGCCCATGATTACGTAACCGGCGCTGGCGTCTTCGAGGCCGGCGAGCACGTTGAGGATGGTGGTCTTGCCGCAGCCCGAGTGCCCGATGATGCAGACGAATTCGCCCTTGTCGATGTGGAAATGCAGGTCCTCGAACACCGGCGGGTTCGGCGTGCCGCTGTCGGAGGGATAGACCTTCTTCAGGGCCTCGATCGAGAGGAAATGTGCGCTCATGGCCTTACTCCCGGTAGGTGACGAGCTTTTGCAGCGCGCCGAAGATCAGGTCGAGCACCATGCCGACCAGGCCGATCATCACCACCGCGAAAATGACGTTGGGCAGCGCGAGGTTGTTCCACTCGTTCCAGACGAAATAGCCGATGCCGGTGCCGCCGACCAGCATCTCGGCGGCGACGATCACCAGCCAGGCGATGCCCATCGAAATGCGCATGCCGGTGACGATGGTCGGCGCGGCCGCGGGCAGAATCACGAGGAAGGCCTTGCGCAGCGGACTGACCTCAAGCGTGCGCGCGACGTTGAGCCAGTCGCGCCGCACCGAGGACACGCCGAACGCGGTGTTGATCAGCATCGGCCAGATCGAGCAGATGAAGATCACGAAAATGCCGGATACCGACGAGTCCTTCAGGCTATAGAGCGCGAGCGGCATCCAAGCGAGCGGCGAGATCGGCTTGAGCACCTGGATGAAGGGGTTGAGCGCCCGAAACAGGAGCGGCGACATGCCGATGGCGAAGCCGAGCGGCAGCGCGACGATCACCGCTAGCAGGAAGCCGAGTCCGACGCGCGCAAGTGAATGCGCGAGCTGGATGCCGATGCCCTTGTCGTTGGGCCCCTTGTCGTAGAAAGGGTCCGAGAGATACTCGACGAAGGCGCGGCCCACCTTGGCCGGCGGCGGAAAGCCGTCGGTCTTCTCCGCGCCCTTGCCCATCAGCGCCGCGTATTCGGCGCTCGCGCCGGCGAGGCTGGTCGACTCTTTCGGCTGCGTG
>JAAOZY010000390.1 GCA_012274205.1 Betaproteobacteria bacterium | reverse complement strand
ACGCATTTCCGTGTCGAGCAACGCGGAGGCGCCGCGTCCTGTGCGGCGAGGCGCGCCGCCTCCGCGTTGCTCGACACGGAAATGCGTTCCGCATCCGGCAGCTTGCGGCTCAGCCACTGATTGCACTGTGCCAGCGATTGCGCATGCGAATAGACGCGCACGATCTTCTTCATCGTTCCGGACTTGGACATCAGGTTCTGGCGCACGCGCAGCACGGTCTCGGCGCAGATCTTGAGCGGCGTGCTGAGCAGCAGGTCGTGGGTGCGGTCGATCGCGCCTTCGCTGGAATTCTCCACCGGCACCACGCCGTAATTGGCGCCATGGGTCTCGACCTGGCGGAACACCTCGTCGATCGAGCCGCAGGGCTGCGCCAGCACGCCGCCGCCGAACAGCTTGCGCACCGCCATCTCGCTGAAGGTGCCGGCCGGGCCGAGATAGGACACCGCCAGGGGCTGCTCCAGCGCGCGGCAGGCGGAAATGATTTCGGCGTACACCCGCGCCAGCGCGTCCCGGCCCAGCGGCCCCGGGTTGTGCGCGAGTATCCGGCGCAGCACCTGCGCCTCGCGCTCGGGCCGGTACACCTGCTGTCCCTGCTTGAGCTTGCCCACCTCGTGCGCGAGCCGTGCGCGCCGGTTGAGCGCATCCAGCAGGTGCTCGTCTAGCGCGTCGATGCGCTCGCGCAGCTTCGCCAGCTCTTTTTTCATGGCGGTATCAGTCCCTCACCGGCAGGTAGCGCACGCTGAGCACGCCGTCGATTTTCCCCAGCTGCGCCACCAGTTCGCGCGTCGCCGCGCTGTCGACGTCGACCAGGGTATAGGCCATCTCGCCCTTGGACTTGTTCAGCATGTTATGGATATTCAGCCCGGCCTTGGCGATGACGGTTGAAATCTGCGCCACCATATTGGGCACGTTCGCATTTGCGATCGCGACCCGGAACGGCGATTCGCGCGGCATGCTCATGTCGGGGAAATTGACCGCGTTGGCGACATTGCCGTTCTCGAGGTATTCGCGCACCTGGTCCACCACCATCACCGCGCAGTTGTCTTCGGCTTCCCGCGTCGAGGCGCCCAGGTGCGGCAGCGCGATCACGCCGGGCGCGCCGGCCAGCCGGGCTTCGGGGAAATCGGTCACGTAGTACTTCAGCTTGTGCGCCGCGAGCGCCTGCACCACGGCATCGCTGTCGACGATGCCTTCGCGCGAGAAGTTGAGCAGGATGGTTCCGGGGCGCACCAGGTCCAGGTTCTTCGCGTTCACCAGGTTGCGCGTTTGCGGCGCGAGCGGCACATGCAGCGTGATGAAGTGGCTCGCCTTGAGCACCTCGTCGATGGTATGCGCTTTCTTCACCTGCGCCGGCAGGCTCCACGCCGCCTCCACGGTGATCTCCGGATCGTAGCCGAGCACGTTCATGCCGAGCTTAATCGCGGCATCGGCGACGAGGCAGCCGATCTTGCCCAGGCCGATTACGCCGAGGGTATGCTGCGGCAGTTCGATGCCGGCAAACTGCTTCTTGCCTTCCTCGACGCGCTGCGCCAGCGCCGCATCGTCGCTCCCGATGGCGCGCACGAATTCCAGCGCCGGGGCGAGATTGCGCGCCGAAATCAACATTCCCGCGAGCACCAGCTCCTTTACCGCATTGGCATTGGCGCCGGGCGCGTTGAACACCGGCGCGCCGCGTTCGCTCATCGCCTTCACCGGGATGTTGTTGGTGCCGGCGCCGGCGCGCCCGATGGCCACCACCGAAGCCGGAATCTTCATTGCGTGCAGATCCTGCGAGCGCAGCAGGATCGCGTCCGGGTGCACCGCCTCCTTGGCGACGTGGTAGCGCTCGGCCGGGAAGCGCTTCAGTCCGACCTGGGCGATATTGTTCAGCACCAGAATTTCGAACGGCCGGCGCTCAGGCATGCTCATTTCCCATGCTCATTTTCCATGCCGGTCTTCGAACTCGCGCATGTAGGCGACCAGGCGCTGCACCCCTTCGATCGGCATGGCGTTGTAGATCGAAGCGCGCATGCCGCCGACCGAACGGTGGCCCTTGAGCTGGATCATGCCCGCCGCCTTGGCCCCCTTGAGGAATTCCTCGTCGAGCGCCTCGTCCTTCAGCTTGAACGGCACGTTCATGCGCGAGCGATCGCGCGGCTCGACCGGGCTGACGAAGAACTTGCTCTGGTCGAGGTAGTCGTACAAGAGCGCGGCCTTGGCGATGTTGCGCCGCTCGACCTCGCCCAGGCCGCCCTGCTGCCTGACCCACTTGAATACCAGACCGGCGATGTAGATCGCATAGGTCGGCGGCGTGTTCAGCATGGAATCGGCTTCGGCCTGCTGTTTGTAGTCGAACGCCGAGGGCGTGAACGGCGCAGCCTGCCCAAGCAAGTCGTCGCGCACGATCACCAGCGTCAGGCCCGCCGGCCCGATGTTCTTCTGCGCACCGGCGTAGATGAGGCCGAAGGCGCTGACGTCGAGCGGGCGCGACAGGATGTGCGACGAGGCATCCGCGACGATGGGTCGATCCACCGGCTGCGGCGTCCACGGGTACTCGACGCCGCCGATGGTTTCGTTGGTGCACAGGT
>JAAOZY010000389.1 GCA_012274205.1 Betaproteobacteria bacterium | reverse complement strand
GAGCGGGATCGAGCATTTCGAAAAAGCCCTGAAGCTCAATCCAGATTCCGCCATCGCGCGCATCGAATACGCCAACAGCATGATCATGATGCTGGGCAAGGCCAGGATGAAGGATGCGGAGAAGATCTACCTCGACGCGAGCAAGTGCAAGCCCATGGACGCAATGGAGCGCCTGGACGTAGAACTGGCCAGGTCCGAGCTGGAGGATTAGCCGAACCGCTGCCGCATCAGGCTGGAGCCCGCTTTCGACGCGGACGGCGTTTTCTTCCCGCTGCCTTTGTCGCGGCGGGGCCGGCATCGTCCGGTCCGGGCGGGTCGAGCAATAGTGCCAGCACCAGCTTTTCAAACTCGGGCGCAAAGTATTCGACGATGCTGCGCGGGTCGGGAACAAATTTCTTGTCGGTCATCAAGCCGAACTGCACGCCGTCGTTGTAGGACAGGATCGACACGCCCATGCCGACGTCGTCCGACTGCGGCACCCAGACCATCTGCTGCGCAAGCTTCGCCCCGGCGAGATACAGCTGCTGTTGCGCGCCCGGTACGTTGGTCATGACCGCCGTGCCCTTGTCCGACAGCATGGAGAGGACCTGCTTCTGCACCGGCTGCGGGCACATGCCAACGACGCCGAGGATGCCCAGCGCCACCATTGCCTGGTACGAGCCCTTCAGCTCCAGCATGCGCCGGCGCACCTCGTAGAGCCGCATGAAGGGGTGCTCGATGCCGACCGGCAGGACCAGTGTCACGAGGCCGAAGCGATTGCCCAGCCGCGCATCGCCGGCCGCGCGCAGGTTTACCGGCACGAAAGCACGGACCTCCACCCCTTCGGTCTTGTCACCATGATCCACCAGGTACTGGCGCAAGGCGCCGCAGACGCAAGAGAGCAGAATATCGTTCACCGAGCAGTCGAGTACTTTGCCGATTACCTTGATTTCCCCGAGCGGCATAGGTTCCGACCAGGCGACGCGCTTGGCGATACCGGTCTTGCCCTTGAAACGCGTAGGCGAATCCTGCGGCATGGTCGCAAGCACCGCCAGCTCACTCGCGATAGCCGCGGCAAAGCGGGCGTAGTCGAACACCTCCTCCGGATTGGCGAGCAGGTGCAGCGAACCGACGCCGGCCTTGCCCGAAATGCGGATCGCCTTCGCCAACGTATCGCCCAGCGGTGCGATAATGCGCTGCCAGAAATCACTGCTGTCGCCGTTCCCGGCATCTTCGCTCACCAAGGGCGTGCCCTCGCCCTCCTCCGCCGCGTCGCTAGCCCTGTCGGTGAGCGAACTCATGACGCCGACCAGCGCAATGCCGTCGGCGATGCAGTGGTGGAAGCGCACCACCAGCGCAGTCCCGCCCTGGTAGTTCTCCACGAACTGAAACTGCCACAGCGGCTTGCCGTAGTCCAGGCTCTGGCTAATCTGGCCCGCCACGTAGGTTTCCAGCTCGGGCTTGCCGGCCTTGCCCGGCAGCGACACGCGCAGCACATGCGAATCGATATCGAAATTCGGATCGAGTTCCCACCACGCGCCTGCCACGTCGTGCACTACCCGCTGGCGAAAGCGCCGGTACCGCAGCAGGCGAAACTCGAGGGTGCGTTTGAGGCGCGCGAAATCGAGCGGCGTGCTGAACATCAGCACGCCGACAATCATCATCAAATTGGTCGGCGTATCCATCCGCAACCACGCGGTGTCGACGCTCGACATGCGTTCGCGCTGGGTCATTGAATTTGCTCCGCAGAAGCAGGAGTCACGCCGCGCCGCGACAGGCTGACGCTTTCCCATGCGTATGATACCTTAGGTATGGACGGGCGCCGGCCTTGCGCGCAGCCGCATTCAGCGCGATTTGCGCGGCGGCGGCCCTTCGGTCGAGCGCCGAATGAACGCGTCCGTAAGCTCCTGTATCCGCTGCCGCACCACCCGCTCGACGAATAGCCTGACAGCGGCGTTCGGGACCAGTTTCAATCCCACCGGCTTCGGCAGCGCAGCCGTGATCTGAACTTCATAATCGGCGTCGGTGCGGGCGCCGGCGGCCCGGAAACGCAGGCGGCTAAAGTAGTCACCCTGGCCGGTAAGCGAAGCCGGCGTCGCCTTGCTTGCAACCGGCGCGAATCCTTGCAGCGGGGTCACGCACAGGGCATCTTCGGCCTGGTCGAAGCGCGCCCGCACGTCGCTGTACAGGTCGACACGATAGACGCCGGCATGCGTGGCGCTATAGAGAATCCGGTACTGGTCCCGCGCATAGGTCCTGACCAAACGAAGGTCGGGCAGGTACTCGAGTATCTGCCGGAAATCGCGGAAATGGCGCCTGGCCGCCGCCAGATCCACGGGTAGCGTGAACGCCCGTCCGACGCACACGGCGATTTCTATCATCGTTCGCCAACACTGTTCGATCGAGATGTGCAAGTGTGCGCGTTTTGCCCGATTTGTGACAACGATCAAGACACCGGCCCGCCGATCACTCAACATATCCGTCGGCAGCAGTACATCCCGGCACGACTCTCATCCTGGCAGGAAGGAACACCATCATGGCGAATAAACGCAAAGGACTGGCTCGCACCACGTCCGAGAGCAAGCTTGCGGCGACGGTGCGCGATTCGGCGCAACAGATCTGGCTGGCCGGACTGGGGGCATTCTCCACCGCCCAGGTGCGGGGCAACAGGGTATTCGAGGCGCTGGCCAGGGAAGGCGCCCAAATCCAATCCCTGGCGCAGAAGGCGGTCGAAGCCCGCATACGCGTGGCTGCAGATAAGGCCGAAGCAACGCGGCGCAAGCTCGAAAAAGTCGTTGAAGACAGCGTCGCCCGCGCGTTGAAGCGCTTCGGCGTCCCGACGGGCAAAAACATCGACGCCCTGTCGAAGCGCATCGTCGCGCTGACCGCCCTGATCGACAAGAAGACGGCGGCGGCCTCGCGCAGGCGGCCTGCGACGAAGCGCGCCGCAACTCGTCGACGTTAGCACCGCGCCGCGCCGCGTCGCGCACCGGACAGAAATGCCGCGGAATGCCGGCTGGCCCCGAGCTTGGCTCTTGCCATCCGGAGTCGGCGCCCCGTTGTATTTCGACCTCGCGCGATGGCGCATGTGCTCATTCAAAAGGAATAGACATGGACAAGATCTGGCTCAAGGAATACCCGCAAGGCATTCCGGCAGAAGTCGATATTCACGAATATTCGTCCCTGCGGGATATTTTCGAAAAGACTTGCCGCACCTACGGACATCTCCCCGCCTACAGCAATATGTCGGTGTCGATGAGCTATCGCGAACTGGATGAACTGAGCCGCGATTTCGCCGCCTACCTGCAGCACGAGCTCGGGCTGGTCAAGGGAGATCGGGTGGCGATCATGCTGCCCAATCTGCTGCAATATCCGGTGGCATTGTTCGGCACGCTGCGCGCGGGGCTCACCGTGGTCAATGTAAACCCGCTGTACACCCCGCGGGAACTCGAACACCAGCTGCGCGATTCCGGCGCGTCGGCGATCCTGGTGCTGGAGAATTTCGCCCGCAATCTGCAGGACGCCCTCGCCAAGACGCCGCTGAAGACGGTGATCACGACTCAGCTCGGCGACATGTTCCCCGCGGTCAAGTCCGCGCTGACCAATTTCGTGGTAAAGCATGTCAAGAAAATGGTGCCGGCCTGGGACATCGCCGGTTCGGTTGAATTCAGGCAGGCTCTGCGCGCGGGCAGGCAGCACCAACTGAAGGACGTACCGCTGACGCACGACGACATTGCATTCCTGCAATATACCGGAGGCACCACCGGCGTAGCCAAGGGCGCCATTCTTACCCACGGCAATATGGTCGCGAACCTGCAGCAGGTGTCGGCATGGATCGCCCGCGACCTGGAGGACGGCGTCGAAATCATGGTCCTGCCCTTGCCGCTATACCATGTCTATGCTCTCACCTCGAACCTGGTGTTCTTCAAAATCGGCGCGCACAACGTTCTCATCACCAATCCGCGCGACCTGCCGGGCTTCGTCAAGGAACTGAAGAAAATCCGCTTTACCGGCATCATCGGCGTGAACACGCTCTATTACGCGCTGCTCAACACGCCGGGCTTTTCCGAAGTCGCCGCGCATACGCTGAAGCTGACCTCCGCCGGCGGCATGGCAGTGCATCGCGCGGTCGCCGAGAAGTGGAAGCAGGTGACCGGGGTGGCCATCATCGAAGGCTACGGCCTCACCGAGACGGCGCCGGTCGCCATCTCCAATGCGCTCAACATCAAGGACTGGACCGGCACCATAGGCTTGCCGATTCCCTCGACCGAGGCGGTGCTGCTGGACGAGCAAGGCAGGGAAGTTCCGCGCGGCGAAGTCGGGGAAATCAGCATCCGCGGCCCGCAGGTCACCAGGGGCTACTGGAACCGGGACGACGAAACCGCCCTGGCGTTCACGGCGGACGGCTGGTTCCGCACCGGCGACATGGGCTTCATGAATGAAAAAGGCTATTTCAAGATCACCGATCGCAAGAAGGACATGATCCTGGTATCGGGATTCAACGTCTATCCGAACGAAGTCGAGGACGTGATCATGACGCACCCCGGGGTGCTCGAGGTGGCGGTGGTCGGCACACCGGACGAGCGCGCGGGCGAAGTGGTGAAGGCCGTAGTGGTGAAGAAGGATCCCGCCCTTACCGCGGAAGCGCTGATTGCACATTGCCATAAGGAGCTGGCCGGCTACAAGGTGCCGAAGATTGTCGAATTCAGAACCGCGCCATTGCCGAAGACCAACATCGGCAAGATCCTGCGCCGCGTGCTGCGCGACAATGCACAGGCGATCCAGAGCAACTGAACCAGGGGGTCAACGCGCCCGAGCGCCGCCTTCGATGACGTGCCGGCTGCCTATGCCGCGCGTTGTTGGTGCAGCGCCAGATGCAGATTGACGGTGCCCGCGTCCGCCCCGGTCTTCAGCGTGAACCCCAGACTTCGTGCCAGTTGTTGCATGCGCAGATTTCCCGCCAGCGTTTCGCCGCGCAGCTCGCGCATGCCGCGGCCGCGCGAGTAGTCGATCATGCTCTGCAGCAGCAGGCGGCCGAGCCCTTTGCCCTTGAGTTCGGACCTTACGACAACGGCAAAATCCGCGACGTTGTTGTCCGAATCGACGACGGCGCGAACTTCGCCAAGCGAACGCGCGACGCCATCGCTGCCGCTGCCTATCGCCACCAGCGCCATTTCGCGTTCGTAGTCGATCTGGGTGAAGCGCGCGAGCTGCGAGCGCGGCAGGCTGCGCATCGTGCCGAAGAAGCGCATGCGCGCGTCTTCGGGAACCAGCGAGTTGAGCAGGTCGCCGAGACTGCTTTCGTCCTCCGGCCGGATTGGCCGGATCAACAGCTTGCCGCCGTCCCAATCCACCTGCCGCTCCAGTTCCGTGGGGTAGGGGCGGATCGCAAAGCGCCGGAAGCCGAACCTGCGGCCACGCTTCGCTATGCGGATGCTTACGTCGAGCGCCAGCACACCCGCAATCTCGACCTGCAGTGGATTGAGTTCCACGGCAGCGATCTCGTCGACGTCGATGAGCAGCTGCGACAGGCGTACCAGCGCGGTGACCGTGGCCGATTCCAGCGCGGCGCGCTGGTCGGCGGCTGCCGCTTCGGCGAAGCCGCTGCGCCTGACCAGGTCCATGGCCAGCGCCGGGTTGAGCGGCGGCAGTGCGGTAAGCAGACCGGCTCCGCGGCGTCCCGCGGCGGCGGACGGACCGAGGAAGATCACCGGACCGAATACCGGATCTTCGGCGACGCCGAGGCGCAGCGCGGCGATGCCGCTGCGCGCGGCGCTCGGGCGCAGGCGGTAGCCGCTGACGCGCCCCCGAAGGTGCTCGGCGCGCACGCGGCTGCGCAGCGCGCGCGCGGCGATGCGGATGTCAGCAGGAGAGCGCAGCGCGGTGGCCATCGCTTCATGCTCGTCTGCACCGGCCAGCGCGAGGGCAAAATCCACCGGATAGCCGATTTCGTCAGCCGCGCGCACCGCTGCGTCGATGCTGCGCGCCAGCGGATAGTCGGCGGCGCCGATGCCGTAGGCGTGCAACAGGCGGCGCGCCAGCCGCGCCGGCAGAATGTCCGTGCCCGCAGCCACCGCCTCGGCCAGTGCGCTGCGGGCAGCCTCCCGATCCGGGCTGAAGTCCGCAGCCACAGACGCAGGCATCTGCATCAGCAGTTCCCGGTTGCGCACATAATCCACGATGCCGAGAAAGATGGCGATGGCCTTTTCCGGCGAGTTGTGGCTCAACACCCCGTGAGCCGCCGCAATTTGCTGCGCCTTCTGCATCGCGCTGCCGCCGACCCAGCAGGTGAACACGTTGCGCTGCGTATCCCGAGCGGTATTGCAGACTGCCGCCGCAACTTCAGCGCCCGGTGCGAATGGCGAGGGCGAGCATATCGTCAGCACGGCATCCGATTCGCGGTCGGCGAGCAGCACGGCGAGCGCAGCGGCCCAGTTCGAGGGCGTGACGTCTGCCGGCAGGGCAAGAGGGTTGCGCAATGGCGAGCCCGTCTGTAGCAGCGCGTCGAGTTGCGTCACCGTGTCTTTGGACAATGCGGCGAGCCGGCCGCCGGAGCGCAGCAGCGCATCGGCGGCAATGCGTCCGAGGCCGTGTCCGTTGGCAACAATGCTCAGGCGCTCGCCGAAGCTCGGACGCACCCGTGCCATCGCCTCCACCGCATCGAACAAATCCTCCAGGGTATCGATGCGCACCCAGCCGGCGCGGCGCAGCGCCGCTTCGTACACCTCGTCGCTGGAAAACAGCCGGTCGGCCGAGCGCCCGGTCCCGACCGATCTGCCGCGAATGGCGACGACCGGCTTGTTGCGTGCCGCGGCGCGCGCCGCCGACATGAACTTGCGCCCGACTGCAACGGCGTCGAACTGCACCAGGATCGCCTCCGTATCCGGATCTGCCGCAAGCCAGTCGAGCACGTCGGCCAGATCGACGTCGAGGCTGGCACCCAGGTGCAGGACCGAGGAGAAGCCGATTCCCTTGCTGTTGGCGCGATCGAGCACTGCCGATGCTACGGCTGTCGATTGCGCAATCAGCGCAACTTTTCCGCGCATGGCACCGACCGGCGCCACGCTGGCGTTGAGTCCGCTCGCGGGAACGAGCAGGCCGCCGCTGCCCGGTCCGAGCACGCGCATCAGCTGCGGCCGTGCTGCATCGAGGATGGCTTTGCGCAGTTGCGCCACCTCGCTGCCGCTCAACTTTTCGCGCGTCGACGCGCCGACGATTACCGCGCGCGTGCCGCGCTCGCCAAGTCGCGCGATGATACGCGGCACGTCCCGGCGCGCCGCGCAGATTACCGCCAGATCGGGGGTTGACTCGAGTTCCTCAATGGAGCCGTGCGCCTTCATCCCGAACAGCGAATGCCGCTTTGCGGCAATGGACGTGACCGGCCCGGCAAATCGTCCGGCAGCCAGATTGCGCAGCACCACTTCGGCGTAGGGATTGGGCGTTTCGGGCTCGGCCACGACGCCTACCGACTTCGGACGAAACAGAAATTCGAGATTGCGAACGGTCATCGTTTTGGGGCTTGCTTCAGGACCAGGCGATATTTCCCCTCATACTCGCCTGGATCCGCCGCATCAAAATGACTTTTGTCACGAGTTGCGAGAAACGCAGTGCGCCACGATCGCTTGCGCCAGCCGCTCGTACAGAGCCGGCGGCAGGTCGTGTCCCATGCCCTCGATCAGCATCAAGCTCGCGCCCGGAATGTTGCGCGCGGTATCGCGGCCGGCTTCAGTCGGCACCAGCGGATCGGCGGCGCCGTGAATCACCAATGTGGGCGCGACGATCGTGCCCAGCAGCTTGCGCCGGTCGCCCGAGGCGATCACCGCGATCAGCTGGCGCGCCACACCCTCCGGATAATAGCCGCGGCGCACCGAGCGGCTGAGGCGTTCCCTCAGTTCGGCGGGGTCGGCGGGAAACGCCGGGCTGCCGATGACACCGAACACGCGCACCAGATGGTTGATCACGGCCTCCGCATTGCGCGGATCGGCGGGCCTGCTCAACAGTGCCTTCAACGCCTCCGCCTTCGGCCGCGGCAACTTCGGGTTTCCGCTCGAAGACATGATGGAGGTGAGGCTCAGCACGCGCTGCGGAAAGCGCGCCGCCAGCACCTGGGCGATCATGCCGCCCATCGAGGCGCCGACAACGTGGGCCTGCGCAATGCCCAGGCCATCGATCAGCCCGATCGCATCATCCGCCATGTCGCCCAGGGTATAAGGCGTGCGCAGGGGCAATCGCAGGCGTGCCGCCAGCATGGCCCAGATCAGATTGGGGCGCTTGCCGCCGGTGATTCTGGTTGACAGGCCGACATCGCGGTTGTCGAAGCGAATGACACGGAACCCGCGTGCAAGCAGGCGCTCGCAGAAACCGTCCGGCCAGGCGAGGAGCTGCATCCCCAGCCCCATGATCAGGAGTATCGCCGGCGCACCCGGATCGCCCAGCGATTCGTACTCGATCTCCAGGCCGTTGCAGCGCAGTTTGGGCATCGCGGCTCAGGCGGCCAGCCGCGCCGGTTTCCTTGGTCTGGCCGGACGGCGCGCCGGGACGCGCGCCGCTACGCGTTTTGCGCCGGCGCGGCGCGGGCGCTTGCCGCTGGCGGCAAGCGCCAGATACTCCTGGAAGCTGTCGCGCACGCATTGCGCAAATACCTCGGGATCGGGCAGCTGCTCATAGCAGGAGGTGAACGAGACGATGATCTTGTCGTCGTAGCTGGTGACCGAGAACACCAGCCCCATCCCGTCCAGGATCGGCATGATGGCCGAGAAATAGGTCATGCGCGCACCCTGCAGATACAGGGGCACGGTCGGACCCGGGATGTTGGCGATGGTGCAGTTGGCCAGCGGCGCCCAGCGCCCGAGCTG
>JAAOZY010000388.1 GCA_012274205.1 Betaproteobacteria bacterium | reverse complement strand
GGCCCCAGTCGCAGGATGGGGATGCGACCGGCCGCGATTGCCGCCGGACGCCGATAGCGGGCAGGTCCGAATCGCAACCACGGTGCGGAGGCGGCGGCATGAGCAGGGAGCAGGGGCCCCAGCCGCAGGATGGGGATGCGACCGGCCGCGATTGCCGCCTGACGCCGACAGCGCCCATGCTGAAACTGGCATCATGGAGCGGAGGCGGCGCGGCGTGAATCTGCTGGAGCTGAAGCATCTTGAGGTGTCCTATGGCGGCATCAAGGCGGTCAAAGGCATAGACCTCAGCGTCGCCAAAGGCGAACTGGTGTGCCTGATCGGCACCAATGGCGCGGGCAAGACCACCACGCTCAAATCCATCGCCGGATTGCTGCCGGTCGCCGCGGATGCAATTGTCTACGACGGCGCGCCCATCGGCGGCATGCGCGCATTCGAGTTGGTGCGACGCGGCCTTGCGCTGGTCCCCGAGGGCCGCGGCATCTTTGGCCAGCTCACGGTGGAGGAGAACCTCGCCATGGGCGCCTACGCGCGCAGCGACGCTGCGGCGGTGAAGCTCGACCTGCAACACGTGTACGAATTGTTCCCGCGCCTGGCAGAGCGGCGCAGCCAGTCGGGCGGCACACTTTCCGGCGGCGAACAGCAAATGCTCGCCATCGGCCGCGCGCTGATGAGCCGGCCCAAGCTCCTGCTGTTGGACGAGCCCAGCATGGGGCTGGCGCCGCTGCTGGTGCAGAAGATCTTCGAAACCGTGCTGGCCGTCGCCAGGGAAGGCGTGACCATACTGCTGGTGGAGCAGAATGCGCGGCTGGCGCTGGAGGTCAGCAGCCGGGGCTACGTGATGGAAACCGGGCTGATCACGCTGCAGGGGCCGGCGCGCGACTTGCTGAATGATCCGAAGGTGCGTGCGGCCTACCTGGGCGAAGCGGATTGAACGCGGCGGCGTGCGGCCGCGCCGCGCTTAGAGTTCGTTTGAAAATGAGGGGATAGCTCCCCTCATGCTCTCCTATTTCGGGCGTTGCAAAATTTCATTTTGCAACGAATGCTTACTTCACCTTGGCCAGGTCCGCTTCGGTGGTGAACGAGTCGGCATAAAACTCCTCCGGCGGCAATGCGCATTGCACGCTGAAATCGCGGCGCGCCGCGTCGATCACCACCGGCGCGCCGCAGGCATATACCTGGTGCCCGGAAAGATCCGGAAAGTCCTCGATCACGGCGCGGTGCACGAATCCGCAGCGCCCGCTCCAGGCGTCCTCGGCCAGCGCGTCCGACACCACCGGCACGTAGCTGAAATGCGCGTGCTGCGCGGCCCAGCCGCGCGCCAGTTCATCCAGGTACAGGTCGCGTGGACGGCGGCCGCCCCAGTACAGGGTCATCGGGCGCGTGATCCCCTGGTGCAGCGCGTGCTCGATGATCGCCTTGATCGGTGCGAAGCCGGTGCCGCTGGCGAGCAGCACCATCGGCTTGGCGCTGTCCTCGCGCAGAAAGAAAGTGCCGTGCGGGCCTTCGAAGCGCAGGATGTCGCGCGCTTTCATTTTTTCGAACACATGGTCGGAAAACAGCCCCCCCGGCAGGTGGCGCACATGAATCTGCAACAGCGCGTCGTCATGCGGGGCATTGGCCATGGAATAGCTGCGCCGCTTGCCGTCTTTGAGCAAAAACTCGATATACTGCCCGGCCAGAAACTGCAGGCGCTCGTTGGCGGGCAGTTTGAGCGAAATCACCGCTACGTCGGGCGCGGGATTCTCGATCGCCTGCACGCGGCAGGGCAGGATCTTGATCTGCTGGTCCTTGATGGCGCTGATCTCGCGGCATTCGATGACGATGTCGCCCAGGGGGCGGGCGACGCAGAACAGCGCCAGTCCGCTGGCCTGTTCGACGGCACTGAGCGCCGTATCCGCATGCTTGCCGTAATCGATGCTGCCCTCGAGCAGCTTGCCTTTGCAGCTGCCGCAGGCGCCGTTGCGGCAGCCATAGGCGAGGGTGAATCCCTCGCGCAGTGCGGCGCTGAGCACGGTTTCGTCGGATTGGACGTGAAACACGTGGCCGCTGGGGCGGATGGTTACTTGGTGGGACATGGGTGATACTACCGTGATAAGAGCGGGTACAATTTTACTATGAAGAAGCTGCTCATCGTTGGCTGCGGCGATATTGCGCTGCGCGCATTGCCGCAGCTCGCGCGCAGTTTTCAGGTGTCCGGCCTCGCGCGCACAGCGGCCCAGGCCGGGCGCATTGCGGCCCTCGGGGCGAAACCGATAGCGGGCGACCTCGACGAGCCGGCTTCGCTCGCGCCCCTGTGCGCCGCGGCGGAGCTGGTGCTGCATCTGGCACCTCCGGCCGAAGCGGGCGAGCGCGACCAGCGCAGCGCCAATCTGATTGCGGCCCTCGCGCCGCGCCCGCCTGAGCGCTTGGTCTACATCAGCACCAGCGGCGTCTACGGCGACTGCGGCGGCGCGCGGGTGGATGAGGATCGGCCGCTGGCGCCGCAAACCGCACGCGGCGCGCGCCGCGCCGACGCCGAGCGCAGCTTGCTCGCCTGGGGCAAGCAGAGCGGCGCGGTGGTCTGCGTGCTGCGCGTGCCCGGGATCTACGCCGCCGAGCGCCTGCCGCTGGCGCAGCTGCGGCGTGGCGCGCCGGTATTGCGCGCGGAGGATGACGTCTATACCAATCACATCCATGCCGACGACCTCGCCGCGATTTGCGCGCTGGCGCTCGAACGCGGCGCGGCCGGCCGCGCCTACAACGCGACTGACGACAGCGAAATGAAAATGGGCGATTACTTCGATCTGGTGGCGGACCGCGCCGGCCTGCCGCGGCCGCCGCGCATCACGCGCGCCGCGGCCGAGGCCGGCGCAATTGCCGAGGGGCTGCTGTCGTTCATGCGCGAATCGCGCCGCCTGCTCAATGCGCGCATGAAAGCCGAACTCGGCGTGCGCCTGCGCTATCCGACCGTGTACGAAGGTGTGCCCGCGGCCGTTGCCGGTTGAGGCGCAAGCGCAATCATGGAAGGCCTGCTCGTCATCACCACGCTGCCGGACCGCGCGACTGCCGAAAAGCTTGCTGCGCAGCTGATCGAGCGCCGGCTGGGCGCCTGCGTCAATATTCTCGCCCCCTGCAGTTCGGTCTATCGCTGGCGGGGACAGGTCCAGCATGAGGAAGAGCATCCGCTGCTGATCAAGACCAGCGCCGACCGTTATGCGGAGGTCGAAGCTTTCCTGCGCGCCAGCCATCCGTATGAACTCCCCGAGATTATTGCGGTCCCAGTAGCGCATGCCCTGCCGGCCTATTTGAACTGGGTCGAGTCCGAAACGCGCAGCGGCGCACCGACCTGAGTCCTCCTAAGCTTATGCGATCCAAGCTGCGTCCATTGTTCCTGCTGTTGTTTGCGCTGTGCCTGCACGGCGTGGCCGCGGCGCAGGAACTGCTGCCGCCGGAAGTAGCGTTCAAATTCTCCGCGCGGGCGCTCGATGCCGGCATGCTGGAGGTGCGCTTTCAGATCGCCGACGGCTATTACATGTACCGCAACAGATTCAAGTTCGAGGCCGAACCGGCGGCAGTAAAACTGGGCAGCGCGCAGTTTCCCCAGGGCGACATCCACAACGACGAGTTTTTCGGCAAGGTCGAAACCTATCGCAAAGAGGTTCGCATCCGCGTGCCGGTCACGCGCGATGCGTCCGTGGAAAAGCTCAAGCTTTCGGTCAGCTCGCAAGGCTGTGCCGATGCGGGCGTGTGCTATGTGCCGCAGCTGCAAACCGCCGACATCACGCTCCCTGCCAGCGGCAGTGGCGCGAGCGCGGCTCCGGGCGCCGGTGCCCCGGCGGCAGAGGGGACGCTAGGCGAGGAGGCGCGGTTTCGCGGGCTGCTCGCCTCGGGCAGCCTGTGGCTGATTGCGGCGGCCTTCTTCGGCGCCGGCCTGCTGCTCACCTTCACGCCCTGCGTGCTGCCGATGATTCCGATTTTGTCGGGCATCATCGTCGGCGAGGGGCGTGAAGCCACGCGCACGCGCGCCTTCGTTCTGTCCGCGGCCTATGTCCTGGGCATGTCGGTCACCTACACCGGCATCGGCGTCGGTGCCGCGCTCTCTGGCAACCTGCTTTCGGCCGCGCTGCAGAGCCCCTGGGTGCTGTCGACATTCGCCCTGGTGTTCGCGTTGCTGGCACTGTCGATGTTCGGGCTGTACGAACTGCAGCTGCCGGCGGCATTTCACACGCGCATGACCAAAGCGAGCAATCGCTTCAAGGGCGGGCACCTGGGCGCGGTGGTGCTGATGGGCGTGTTCTCGGCCGCGATCGTCAGCCCCTGCGTGGCGGCGCCGCTCGCCGGCGCTCTGCTCTACATCAGTCAGACGCGCGATATTGCGCTGGGCGGCATTGCGCTGTTTGCCATGTCGATGGGCATGGGCGTGCCGCTGATCCTGATGGGCGTGTTCGAAGGCGCGTTCCTGCCCAAGTCGGGCCGCTGGATGAACTCGGTGAAGCATTTCTTCGGTGTGCTGCTGCTTGCCGTGGCGATCTGGATCGTGTCGCCGGTGCTGCCGGTGGGAGCGCAAATGCTCGCCTGGGCGGCGCTGCTGATCGGCTCGGCCATGGTGCTGCGCGCCATCGATCCGCTGCCGCCCGAGGCCGGCACGCTGACGCGGCTGTGGAAAGCCGCGGGCTTCCTTGCACTGCTCACCGGCGCGGCGCTGGCGATCGGCGCGCTCGCGGGCAGCCGCGACGTGCTGCGGCCGCTGTCCGGTCTGGTGGGGGGCGGCGCGGGCGCCGCCGCCGGCGCGCAGGAAGTGCGCTTCATGCGCGTGAAGAACGTGGCCGAACTCGAGGCGAAGCTGCAGGCCCCGGGCAGGCCGGTAATGCTCGATTTCTATGCCGACTGGTGCGTGTCGTGCAAGGAAATGGAAGCCTTTACTTTCACTGATGCGCGGGTGAAGTCGAAAATGGCGCAGATGCAGCTGCTGCAAGCCGACGTCACCGCGAACTCAGCCGAGGACAAGGCGCTGCTCAAGCGCTTCAGCCTGTTCGGGCCGCCCGGCATCATCTTCTTCGATCGCCAAGGCAGGGAAATCGAGGGCCTGCGGGTGATAGGCTACCAATCGGCGGACGTTTTTCTGGGCACGCTCGAGCGCGCCGCGGCACTCTAGTCACGCCCGTCGGGCACGGACTAAGCCTTCACCTCGAGCATGATCTTGCCGATGTGCTTGCTCGATTCCATCAATTCGTGCGCGCGCTGCGCGTCCTTGAGCGGGAAGGTCGCGTGGATCACCGGCTTCACCTTGCCCGATTCCAGCAGCGGCCAGACCTTCTGCTGCAGGTCCTGCGCGATTGCGGCTTTTTGCGCCACGGTGCGCGGGCGCAGGGTCGAGCCGCTGTAGCGGAGCCGTTTGATCATGATCGGCATCAGGTCGAGCGCCACCTTGCTGCCCTGCAGGAAGGCGATCTGCACCAGGCGCCCCTCCAGCGCCAGCGACTTCAGGTTCTTTTCGATATAGGGACCGCCCACCATGTCGAGGATCAGGTCCACGCCTTTCTTCCCGGTGAGCTGGGCCACTTCCGCGACGAAATCCTGCTCGCGGTAGTCGATCGCAGCATCGGCGCCGATGTCGCGGCAGAACTGCGCCTTTTCTTGGTTGCCGACCGTGGTGTAGACAGTCGCGCCGAAGGCCTTGGCCAGCTGGATTGCGGTCAGGCCGATGCCGCTGGAGCCGCCGTGCACGAGAAAGCGCTCTCCGGCCTTCAGCCGGCCGCGGTCGAATACATTGGTCCAGACGGTGTAGAAATTTTCCGGCAGCGCCGCCGCTTCCTGCAAGGACAGTCCCCTGGGGATGGGCAGGCAATGCGGCGCCGGCACCGCGCAGTATTCGGCATAGCCGCCTCCCGGCGTGAGCGCGCAAACCAGGTCGCCCGGTTTCCACTGCATCACGTCGGGGGCAACCGCGTGGACGCGCCCGGCGACTTCCAGCCCGAGGATGGGCGAGGCGCCAGGCGGCGGCGGATAGCTGCCGGAGCGCTGCGCCACATCCGGGCGGTTGACGCCGGCGTAATGCACTTCGATTAGTACTTCGCCCGCCTGCAGCTGCGGCACCGGCGCTTCGGCGATTAGCATGACATCGGCCGCGCCGCCCTTTCCATGATCTATGTAGTGCATGTGTGTTGCTCCTGTTGACATGCCGCCGAAAGTTTCTGCTCCTGCCTGGCGCTACGCAGCGGCAGGCAGGAGGTGCTCGACCAGATTCGACCAGTAGTTCGCGCCTAGCGGCAGTATCCGGTCGTTGAAATCGTAATGGGGATTGTGCAGCATGCAGCCGCCCTCGCCCGGGCCGTTGCCGACAAAAACATAGCAGCCGGCCTTTGCCTGCAGCATGAACGCAAAATCCTCCGAACCCATCACCGGCGGAACCGGCAGCACATTTTCCGGTCCGACCAGCGCGCGCATGACCGACGCGCAAACCTCCGTTTCCGCGGCGGCATTGATCAGCGGCGGGTAGCGGCGCTCGTAGCGCAGCTTGAGGCGGGCGCCGTGGGCGTCCGCGATGCCGGCGCAAATTTCGCGCAGGCGGCGCTCGATCAGGTCCTGCACTTCCGGTTTGAACGCGCGCGCCGTGCCGCGCACGATGGCCGCGTCCGGAATCACGTTCCAGGTGTCGCCCGCATGAATCTGGGTAACCGACACCACCGCCGATTCGATCGGATCGACGTTGCGGCTGGTGATGGTCTGCAGCGCCTGTACCAGCGCCGCTGCGGCGACGATCGGGTCGATGCCGGTGTGCGGCAGCGCTGCGTGCGATCCGCGGCCGGTCAATTCGATTTCGAAAATATCGAACGAGGCCATGGTCGGTCCGGCGCGAAAGCCGAACTGGCCCGCGGGCATGCCCGGCCAGTTGTGCATCCCATACACCGCATCGCAGGGAAATTTCTCGAATAGCCCCTGCTCCACCATTTCGCGCCCGCCGCCTTCGTTTTCCTCGGCCGGCTGGAAAATGAAATGCACGGTGCCGCTGAAACTTCTGCTGCCGGAAAGGTATTTCGCCGCACCGAGCAGCATCGCGGTATGGCCGTCGTGCCCGCAGGCGTGCATTTTTCCTTCATGCTGCGAACGGTAGTCGAAGCTGTTCTGTTCGGAAATGTGCAGCGCGTCCATGTCCGCGCGCAAGCCGATGGCGCGCGTGCCCGCGCCCGCCGAGAGTGTCCCCACCACGCCGGTGCGGGCCAGGCCGCGGTGGACCTTCAGTCCGAAAGACTCGAGTTTTTGCGCCACCAGGGTAGAGGTGCGCAATTCCTCGAACGCGGTTTCCGGATGCGCATGCAGGTCGTGGCGCCAATTGGCCATTTCCGCGTGCAGTGCCAGCAATGCTTCAGAAGTCGCCATTTTCAAGCCTTTCAGTGATAGCAATTACTTACTAATCGACCTACACCGGATGCCCGGCCGCAGGCGCTGCGCTGCGTCAAGTCGCGCTCGGCAAGCATCGTCCGGGCAATTATAATGGCGCGTCCGCAGAACAAGAGAATAACCGTGAGAAAACACGTCAAGGGCATAGACCACGCGGTAATCGCGGTACGCGACCTGGACAGCACGCAGGATACGTTCCGTCGCATGGGCTTTACCCTCACGCCCCGCGGCCACCATACGCTGGGCTCGGAGAATCACTGCGTCATGTTCGGCCATGACTATTTCGAACTGCTGATGGTGCCGCAGCGCCTGCCGGGCCGCGAGTATTACTATGATTTTGCGCGCATCGGCGACGGTCTGGCGGCGATCGCGCTGAAGACCGACAATGCGCGCGGGGCTTACGGTGAGCTCAGCGCTGCAGCCCTCGCCCCATCGGAGCCGGTGGACTTTTCGCGCCCGGTGCAGTTGCCCGATGGCGCCAGGGCCGCGTCGTTTCGCATCACGCAGCTCGGCCTGGAGCAGACTCCGGGCGGCCAGGTGTTCTTGTGCCAGCATTTCACCCGCGACGTGGTGTGGCGTCCCGAGTACCAGACGCATGCCAATACTGCGACCGGACTGGCCGCGATCGCGATCCTCAGCGCCGATGTGTCCGCGACCGCGGCAGCCTATGCGCGCCTGTTCGACGTCAAGCCCGCGGCGATCAACGAAGGGCTGCTGATCAACACCGGCGACACGCCTATTGCCGTAGTGAGCGAGCCTGCGCTGGCGAAGAGATTGCCGGGCGTATGGATCAGTGCGCGCCACCCGCCCTACGTGGCGGCACTATTTATACGCGTCGCCGACCGCGGCCTGGCGGAGCGCGCCCTGCGCGCAGGCGGGCTGAATCCGATGCGCATGCCCGACGGTTCGGTCGCGCTCGGCGCCGCCGAGGCGCACGGGGTGGCGATCGTTTTCGGCTAGCGGCCGGGAAATGGCGGCAAGGCGGACAGCGCGACGCCGACCCGCACGCTAGAACCGGCAGCAGAAACGCGGGGTTTCAGGCCTCATTCAGCCATTCGGCCGCGTCGAGCGCGTAGTAGGTAAGCACGCCGTCGGCGCCGGCGCGCTTGAACCCGAGCAGCGCTTCCATGGCGCAGACCTTCTCGTTGATCCAGCCGTTCTGGCCCGCCGCCTTGAGCATGGCGTATTCGCCGCTCACCTGGTAGACGAAGGTCGGTGCCTTGAACTCGTCCTTTACCCGGCGCAGGATGTCCAGGTAGGGCGTTCCCGGTTTCACCATC
>JAAOZY010000387.1 GCA_012274205.1 Betaproteobacteria bacterium | reverse complement strand
GGGCCGCTGGTGTCGAAGGCGCAGCATGACAAGGTGGTAGGCTATATCGAGATCGGCAAGCGGGACGGAGCTGTTCTCGCCTGCGGCGGCAATGTGCCCTCGCTGCAAGGTTTCCAGGGCGGCTTCTTCGTCGAGCCGACAGTCTTCACCGGTGTCACTGACTCCATGCGCATCGCCCGCGAGGAGATTTTCGGGCCTGTCATGAGCGTGCTGAAATTCGATGGCGAAGACGAGGTGATCGACCGCGCCAACGCCCAGTGGGGCAGCGGCACCCTGCGGCTGGCGTCGGAAGGCGTGAACAAACCGTGGCAGATGCGACGCGATCGCGTCTCGCCCGCCTACACCACGCGCTGGGAAGATCTGCCGCGAGTGAACTGAGCGGTGCGGGCGCTTCGCCCTGGAAAATCCTTGCCCGCCAGCGAACCGACTATAGTGAAGCGGATCATCAAGCAGCATCCGCACAAAAGACATCCCGCAGATCGAGAGCATGGAAGCGGAAAAGGCCGTTCAGGACGTAAGGCCGGCGTCATCCCTGCCTGCCATGCAACACTGGCAGGTCCCATACACAATGGCACCACACCTGGCCGACGAAACAGCCATGACACCGGAATCCTGTATGGACCCCGACTTCACCCTGCCCGACTATCGCGGCGGCAGCCTGGTCAATCTCATGAGTTCCATCACCACCGCGCTCGGTGGCAGCAGCCCCTATGCGCCGCTGACGGCGCTACCGCCCGCGGCTCTGGCCGATGCACGGCATCTGGTGCTGCTGGTGGTCGACGGACTGGGCCACGACTATCTGCTCGGCCATGACGGCGCCTTGCGCCAGCACCTGCGCAGCCCGCTCACCTCGGTCTTCCCCTCCACCACGGCGAGCGCCATTCCCACCTTCCTCACCGGCCTCGCCCCGCAACAGCACGGGCTGACCGGCTGGCACATGTATTTCCGCGAGATCGGCGCCATCGCCGCGCCGCTGCCTTTCCGCGTCCGCGCCGGCCGCCATGCCCTGCGCGATGCGGGCGTCACGCCGGCGACGCTGTTCGACCTCACCCCGCTGTACGACCGCCTGCTGCTGCCCTGCCACGTGGTCAGTCCGAATCACATCATCCATTCGGATTTCAACGTCGCGCTGTCCGGCGAGGCCACGCTGCACGGTTACGACACCCTCGACGAAATGTTCGCCCTCATCGCCGGACTGTTGCGCAGCGACGCCCCGCGCAGCTACGTTCATGCCTACTGGCCGCAGCACGACTGCCTGGCGCACGAATACGGCATCCACAGCCCGCAGGTGGCGGAAGCCTTCGCCGCGCTCGACGCCGGCTTCGCCCAACTGGTGAACGTGGCGCGCGACAGCGGCAGCCACGTCATCGTCACCGCCGACCATGGCTTCATCGACACCGCGGTGGATGAGGTCATCGATCTCGACCACCATCCCGGCCTGCGCGAAACCCTGCTGCTGCCCCTGTGCGGTGAATCGCGCATGGCCTACGCCTACGTGCGCGCAGGCCGGGAAACGCAATTCGAGGACTACGTCCGCGAGAACCTGGCCGACCGGGTCCAGCTATTCAAGAGCGAAGACATCCTGCAGCAGGGCTGGCTGGGGCCGGGCGACGCCCACCCCGCCCTGCGCGACCGGATCGGCGACTATGTCCTCATCCCCAAAGGCCGCGCCATCCTGCGCGACTGGCTCCAGGGCGAGGCGCGCCATACCCACATCGGCGTGCATGGCGGACTCAGCGCGGCGGAAATGATCGTGCCGCTCGTCGTTGCCCCGCTCGCCTGATCACCAGGGAATCTCGCTGCCGTCGTGGCGGAAAAAGCGCCCGTTCATCTCCGGCTTGAAGTTATCCACCAGGGCGCGCATGCCGCGCACGCTCTGCTCGGGGGTGAACGGCGCATCCGGTCCGCCCATGCGGGTTTTCACCCATCCCGGATGCAGCAGCAGGACACCGATGCCACGTTGCACAAGTAGTAGTGAGAGTCCCTTCATGGCGGCATTCAGGGCCGTCTTGCTGGAGCGGTAGGCGTAGTTGCCGGGCGCAGCAATCTCGGCGATGGCGCCCATGTGGCTGCTGATCGCCACCACCCGTTTTTTCTCGCTGCGGGCCACCTGCTCGATGAAGGCCTCGCTTACCCGCACCGCCCCCAGTGTGTTGACGGCGAAGGTACGCAGCCAGACGTCGTAGTCGATGCCGCCGAAGTCGCCCGTGAACTTGTCCAGATACACGCCCGCGTTGTTGAGCAGCACGTCGAACCGGGCTTCCTCCAGATCGAGCTGCAGGGTGCGCAGTTGCTCGCTGTCGGTCACGTCGAGCCGATGCAGGCTGACCCGCGGGTGGCTATCGGCCAGGGTCCTGAGGTCGTCGGCCTCCTCGGGGCGGCGGCAGCTGGCGAACACCTGCCAGCCGGCCTCGGCATACTGCCGTGTCCATTCCAGCCCGAGGCCGCGGTTGGCGCCGGTGATCATCACACTGGGTGTTGTTCGCATTGGATGTTTCTCCACAGACCATGCATGCCATCCTTTTATAGATGGCAACCGAAGCCCGTGGAAACCATCACGGGCGGCTTTCCTTTGCGCCGGCTTCGTCTTTACTTAACGTCTTGAAGACCATACCCGTGAGGTTTTCGTGATGCCACGCCCTGCAACTGCCCGGCGCGCCGCAGCCAAGCCAGACGCACTTGGCGACTACGCCGCGCGGCGGACTTTCGCCGCCACCCCGGAGCCCTCGCCCGCTTTACCCGGCACCCGGACCGGGCCGCTGCTCTTTGTGGTGCAGCAGCACGCGGCCCGGCAGCTGCATTACGACTTCCGCCTCGAGCTGGATGGCGTGCTCAAATCGTGGGCTGTTCCCAAGGGGCCTTCGCTCGATCCCGGCATCAAACGGCTGGCGGTGCTGACCGAGGATCACCCCTTCGAGTACGCCTCGTTCGAGGGCGTGATTCCGCCGAAACAATACGGCGCCGGCGAAGTCATCGTGTGGGATTGCGGCATCTATGCACCGGACCAGGATCATGGCGCCTGGCTCGATGAGCGCGCGGAAGCCGAACAGCAGATCCGGAGCGGGCTGGAGAAGGGCAAGCTCAGCCTGTTTCTGCGCGGCGAGAAGCTGAAGGGCTCGTTCGCGCTGGTGCGCAGCGCCGACCCGAAGAACTGGCTGCTGATCAAGCACCGGGATTCGTTTGCCACGCAGCGGGACATTGCCGAACCAGACCATTCCGTCGTATCCGGGTTGACCGTCGCAGACCTGAAACGCCTGCCCGCACCCCAGCAACTGCCTGCCGCGCGGCTCGCCCCGGCTGGCAGTCCCGAGGCAATGCCGATGAAGCTCTCGCCCATGCTCGCCGAGATGGCCGAGACGCCTTTCACCCATCCAGACTGGCTGTTCGAGCCCAAGCTCGACGGCTACCGGGTGCTGGCCTTCGTGCACGACGGCGAGGTCAAACTGCGCTCGCGCCGCGGTCTCGACCTGACGCCGGTCTTCCCGCACATCGCCGCCGAGCTCGCCAAACAACCCGTCAGCGGCATGATCCTGGACGGCGAAGTGCTGGCGCTCGACGCGGCCGGCCGGCCGTCCTTCAGTGCGCTGCAGAATCGCGCCCAACTGAAGACGCCGCGCGAGATCGCGGCCGCCGAACGCTCCACGCCGACGATTCTGTACTGCTTCGACCTGCTGCACTTCGCCGGACTCGACCTGCGCCAGGCGCCCTACAGCGACCGCCGCCGCTACCTCGCCCAATGCCTGCTGCCGTCGGCGCACGTGCAGCTTGTCCATGCATCCGCCGACGGCGTTTCCCTCTATGCGGCGGCGCTCGCCCAGGGCTTCGAGGGCATCATGGCCAAGCGCCGCGACAGCCGCTACCAGGGCGGCCACCGCTCGGCCGCCTGGCTGAAGATCAAGCCTACCCACAGCGCCGAATTCGTGATCGGCGGTTACACCCGCGGCAAGGGCGCACGCGCGCCGCTCGGCGCCCTGCTGCTCGGCTACTGGGAACACGGCCAGTTGCGCTATGCCGGCCACGTCGGCAGCGGCCTCGACGCGGCGACGCTGGCCCAGTTGCAACAACGCTTCGCACCACTCGAGCGCGCACGCCACCCGTTCGCCGAGCCGCCGCCGTTGCACCGCGCCACGACCTGGCTGCGGCCCGACACAGTGGCCGAAGTGAAGTTTGCGGAATGGACCCCGGATGGCTATCTGCGCGCGCCGGTGTTCCTGCGGCTGCGCGATGATGTCGATCCGAAGTCGGTGCGGCGCAGCGAGCCGCAGCGCGCCATGCCGAACCGAGCGGTGCAGCCGGACCTGCCCGACACCTCGGTGGACGAGGTGATGCGGCAACTCGACGACCCGCGGCAGGCGTTCACGCTGGCAGTGGGCCCGCACCGCATCCGGCTGACCCATCTCGACCGCGTCTACTGGCCCGCCGACAAAACGCTCAAGCAGCCGGCACTGACCAAGCGCGATCTGTTGCGCTATCTGGCGCAGGTGTCGCCGTATTGTCTGCCGCACCTCGCTGACCGCCCGCTGACGATGGTGCGCATGCCGGAAGGCATAAATGGCGAGCATTTTTTCCAGAAGCACTGGGAGCCGCCGCTGCCGGAATTTGCCGAGTCCATCACGGTGTTTTCGGAAAGCCGCGACGAACGCCACGCCTATCTGCTATGCAACAACCTGCCGACCCTGCTATGGCTTGGCCAGTCGGGCACGCTCGAATTCCATGTCTGGCATTCGCGGGCGCAAGCCGATGCGGATGCGGCAGGCCACGGCACCGATTACGCCAGTTCGGCCGCAGCGCTCGAACGCTCGGTGCTGAACTATCCCGACTACCTGGTGTTCGACCTCGACCCCTATCTCTATTCGGGCAAGGAAGCCGCCGGCGCCGAACCCGAGTACAGCGTCGCCGCCTTCGACAAGGGCAAGCAGACGGCTTTCTGGTTGCGCGAGCTGTTGCAGGCGATGGGGCTGGTGCCGCTGGTGAAGACATCCGGCAAGACCGGCCTGCACGTCTTCGTGCCGATCGAGCGCACGCTGGATTTCGCCGCAGTGCGCGAGATCGCCGGCCTGGTCGGCCGCCACCTGCTGCGGCAGCACCCCAAGCTCATCACCATGGACTGGAGCATCGCCAAGCGCACCGGCAAGATTTTCTTTGACTACACTATGAATACGCGCACCAAGACCCTCGCCGCCGCCTATTCGCCCCGGGGACTGCCCGGGGCGCCGGTCTCGATGCCGCTCACCTGGGAAGCACTACAGACGGCGCAGCCGCTCGATTACAGCCTCGCCAACGTTGCACAGCGCCTGGCGCAAAGCGGCGACCCCTGGCGCGACGCCCTCGCCCGCAAGCAAAGCCTCGAACGCACGCTGGCGCGCACCTAGCAAGGAGCCCGATCATGGCAGCACGCTCAATCAGTTCATTGACAGTTTCGTTCGGCCTGGTGGCGATTCCGGTCAAGCTTTATATCGCCACCACCAGCAAGAGCTATTCCTTCAATCTCCTGCACAAGGGCTGCGGCTCGCGCCTCAAACAGCAATACCTCTGCATCAAAGAGGACATCGTGGTTCCCAAGGAGGACATGGTGAAGGGCTACGAATTCGCCAAGGACCAGTACGTGATGTTCTCCCCGGAAGAACTCAAGGCGCTGGAGGAGGCGGGCTCGCATGCAGTGGAGATCACCGAGTTCGTGCCGATCGAATCGGTCGATCCGATCTTCTTCGACAAGGCCTACTACCTCGCACCCGACAAGGGCGGCGCCAAGCCTTACGCGCTTTTCGCGCAGGCGCTGCGCGACACCAATCGCTGCGCGTTGGGCCGCTGGGCCAGCCATGGCAAGCAGCACATCGTGATGCTGCGCCCGTTCGAGGAAGGACTGGTGATGCAGCAGCTGCTGTACGCCGACGAAGTGCGGGCGATCGATGAACTCGAAATCCCCTCGGTCGACGTCAAGGAGGCCGAACTCAAGCTCGCCCACCAGCTGATCGAGCAGCAAAGTTCGAAGACCTTCGATCCCACCGCCTACACCGACGCGGTGCGCGCACGGATCGAGGCCGCCGTCGAGAAGAAGGTGGAAGGCCAGGAAATTGCCGTGCCCGAAGAAGCGGCGGGCGGTGCGCAGATCATCGACCTGATGGAAGCGCTGCGTATGAGTCTCGAGAAGAAGGGCGTTGCACCGGCTACGCCAGAAGGAACCCGCAAGCCGCCCAAGCGGGCCACCGCGGCCCACCCGGCCAAGCGCACCGTTTCGAAGAAATAAGCTGGAAGGCCCATGCACCAATACGGCGTGCGCACGGTCGAGAAGCTGCTGCAGCTGCCGCGCAGCACGATCCGTGGGTTGATCCAGGCCGGCTTCGTCACGCCGGCGCGCGGCCCGCGCGGCGCATTCCTGTTCTCGTTCCAGGACCTGATCGTGCTGCGCACCGCGTGGGCGCTGACCCGGGCGGAGCTGTCGCCGCGTCGCATCATCCGCTCGCTCAAGCAGTTGCGCGCCCAGTTGCCGGATAGCGTACCGCTGTCAGGCTTGCGCATCGGCGCGGTCGGCGACCGCGTCGTGGTGCAGGAAGGCGACACGCGCTGGCAGGCCGATTCGGGGCAGTATCTGCTGGCGTTCGAAGTCGGTCTGGCCGACGGCGGCCTCAGCCTGATCGACCGCAAGGAGTCTGAAAAAGCCATGGCCGAAGACTGGTTCAGCCGTGGCGCGGTACTCGAAGCGCTGGATGTCGAGGCGGCCCAGGATGCGTATGAACAGGCGCTCGCGGCAGACCCGGCGCATGCCGGCGCCGCCACCAACCTCGGGCGCCTGCTCCACCAGGGCGGCTCCCCCCACGAAGCCGAACGCGTCTATCGCGCGGGTTTGAGCGCATGCGGCAGCGATGCCCTGCTGCACTACAACCTCGGCGTGCTGCTGGAAGACACGGGGCGCATCGACGACGCCGTGCAGGCCTACGAGCGCGCGCTCTGCGACGATGCCGGCCTGGCCGACTGCCACTACAACCTGGCCCGTCTGTACCAGGCGCAAGGCCGGCAACAAGATGCGCTGCGCCACCTGGCGCGCTATCGCCGGCTGAGCGGGGCTTGAGACTCAGCGGCCAATTCAAGAAACCGCTGCGCCAGCTGCGGCCCCCTGCCCGCTTCCTCATGCTTGAAGAACACGAACGCATCCTGCCAGCCCTGCTGCCGCAGCCGCGCTACCCACGCCCGCAGCTCCACCTCGCTGTAATCGGGCCGCCGCAAGCGCAGATAGCCCCAGTCCGCGGTCGCAACGCATGGCACCTCGAGATCGCCCTCGGCCTCGGCGATGCACAGCGCCGCCTGATGCGCACGCAGCAGCGCGAACACCTCGTCGTCGAACCACGATGGATGGCGGAATTCGAACGCCACGCGCCGCGACGCCGGCAGCAAGTCCAGAAACGTGTCCAGCCGCGCCACATCCTTCTTCAGGTTCGGCGGCAACTGAAACAGGATGGCACCCAGCCGCTGTTCCAGCGTACCGGCGACGTCGAGCAGATAGCCCACATCCTCGTCCGCATCCACCAGACGATGCTGGTGGGTGATCCGCAGCGACGCCTTGAGCACGAACCTGAAATCGGCCGGCACCTCGCCCGCCCATGTCTGCAGCAGCGCCGCCGTGGGCATGCGATAAAAGGTGTTGTTGATTTCGACGCTGCGGAAATGCTCACCGTAATAGTGCAGCATCCGCTTCGCGGGCAGATCCTCCGGATAGAAACTACCCTTCCACTCCTTGTAGGCATAGCCGCTGGTGCCGACGTAAAAGTTCATGGTCTGCCCACCCTGGCTTCCTCCAAGTCGAGCTGCAGGATGTGCGATTGGCGCGTGATCATCTCGTTCACCTCCGATATTTATTCGGCTCATGCCATCCGTTATAGATGGCGCCTGCGGAAATCATCACGGGCAGCTTTTCTTTGCGCAGGCTTTGTCTTTACTGGAGTTGTACGGCATGAAAGAAAGGTCCCCGCCATGAAGGAAATCCTCCCCGGTGTTTTTCACTGGAAAACCTTCCACGAAGGCATCCAGGCCTACGTCCACTCCTACTACCTCAATGCCACCGACCCGCCGATACTGATCGACCCACGCGTGCCGGCGCAGGGAATCGAGTGGTTCGCGGCGCACGGCGCGCCGCAGCACGTCTATCTAACGAATCGCCACCACTACCGGCATAGCGACCACTTCGTCGCCCGCTATGGCGCGCAGGTCTGGTGCCACAAGGACGGGCTGCACGAATTCACCCATGGCGAAAAAGTCAGGGGATTCAGCCATGGCAAGGTTTTACCCGGTGACGTAGTGGCCCTGAAAGTCGCGGCACTGTGCCCCGAGGAAACCGCGCTGTATGTGCCGATGCACGGCGGCATCCTGAGCCTCGGCGACGCCATCGTGCGCGAGCGCGGCAAGCTCGGCTTCGTGCCGGACGCCTACATGGGTGACGATCCGGAAGCTGTCAAGCTCGGCCTGCGCAAAGCCTTTCTCAAGCACCTGCGCGAACGCGAATTCGACCATTTGCTGTTTGCCCACGGCGCGCCATGGGTCGGTGGCGCCAGGGCGGGTCTCGAAAAGTTTCTGGCGGACCTGGAACGGATGGGATGCTAGCCAAGCCTGATCAAATCAGATCAGCGGCCAGCCAGCCCCCGCAGCCCAATCCCCAGCAACGCCAACACCAGACAAGGCAGCCACACCCAGCGCATCTCCGAGCGCAGCACCGCGAAACCGTGCCGCGAGAAAAGCGCGGACGGACGCAGCGGCGATACCTCGATCACCCGCCACGGCAGAAAGCTGCGCCGCTGCGAAAACGGACTGAAGAAAGCAATGCCGAGGCCGCCGTTGGTCATTGCGTCGATCAACCCGTGCGACGCGGCGCTGACGAGCAGCACCCCGAACACCGTCAACGGATCGGAGCCCAGCGCCGGCGCAAGCACCGTCCCCGCGCCGGCCAGCGCCACGGCAAACGGCAACGAATGGGTGAAGCCGCGGTGACCGAAGGGATGTGCGTAGGGAATGCCCAGCCACAACCCCAGCGCGTCGAGGTCGGGCAGCACCGCGCAGGCCAGCGCCAGCGCCATCAGCCCCGGCGGCACGATGTCGCCACCCAGCGCCAAAGCCAGCGCAAGGGGCACCGCCAGATGCGAAAGCGGCGTTGCCATGGCCGTCAGCGCAGCAGTCGGATTATGGCTTGCGGCCGGGTTCGGCGCAGCGGATGATCGCCTTGGGAGTCTTCAGGCCGAGACAGTGACGCATATCGGCGCCCTGCCGCGGCCTTGCCACGGGACTGGCCGCCTGATCCCGCGCGGGCGTCGGTGCCTTGTCCGGCTCCGCAACACTTGCGGCCGAAGGCGGCGCTGCATCCGACCCGGCATCTTGCGCAATTGCAACACTCGCCGCGCACACCAGCGGCAGCAGCACCAACCTGAACTTCGTTTTCATATGACCTCCTTCAATACGCCCACACGTCCCGCTTCGCATGTCCAACAGCGAATAATTTTTTAATGATAGTCAGTCTGCAGAATGCGCGCGATGCCGACCTGCGTCACACCCCAGCCACAGAACTGCCTCGATGCGCGAGCAGGGATCGCGCAATGTCCCGTCAGCTCCCGCACCACCCCCGTGTGGGGAAATCGGCTCGCAAGGTCGTGCAATCAGCCTTGTCTGCCTGCTTGTCGGCAAAATGTTATGCGGCGGAAGTGAGGGCTGGAACGAGCGCAGTCTCATCCGTGCCGAAGGCATCGCCCAACGACAGGTTCCTGTGCAGCAGGTCGGTGACCACCTGGCACGGCAAAGGTTTGCTGAAATAGAATCCTTGAATGATCTGGCACTGGCGCGCCTGCAGAAAGGCCAGTTGTTCAGCGGATTCCACGCCTTCCCCGATCACTTTCAGGCTCAGGCTGTGGGCCATCGCGATGATGGCGGCAGCCAGGGCGCCGTCGCCCGCTTTGCCGGTGATCTCCCGAACAAAGGAGCGATCGATCTTGAGCGTGTTGATGGGGAAGTGCTGAAGATAGCTCAGGGACGAATAGCCGGTGCCGAAGTCATCCAGCGAAAGCGAGACGCCCAGCCGCCGCAACTGCTTCAGAATGGCAACGGTCTCGCTGCCCCGTTGCATCAGCGCGCTTTCCGTCAGCTCGAGATCAAGCAGGTACGGCGGGAATCCCGTTTCCTCCAGAATGGCTTCGATAGACTCGAGCAGATGCGGCTGGGCGAACTGGCGGGCGGACAGGTTAACCCCCACCGAAACTTCCAGCCCACTTTTGCGCCAGGCCGCACCCTGGACACAGGCTGTGCGCAGCACCCAGTCGCCAATCGGGATAATCAGACCGGTTTCCTCCGCCAGCGGAATGAAATCCGCCGGCGAAACCAGCCCCAAGTCGGGGTGTTGCCAGCGCAACAGGGCTTCCACGCCGACGATGCGCTTACTGCTCGCCTCCACCTGGGGTTGATAGTGCAGCAGCAACTCGCCGCGTTCCAGGGCGTGGCGCAGCTGCCGCTCCATCTCCAGGCGCCCGCTTGCCTTCACATTCATTTCCTCGGAATAGAACTGGTAGTTGTTGCCGCCCAGGCTTTTGGCCGCGTACATGGCGGTGTCGGCATTCTTGACCAGCGTGCTGGCATCATTGGCGTCAAAAGGATAAAAGGTGATGCCGATGCTGCCGGAGACATAGAGTTCCTGCTCGGCGATGGAGAAAGGTCGGTCCAGCAAGTCCAGAATATTCTGCGCCACCATGACGGCGCCATCCACATGATGAAGAGTGGGCAGGATCAGGGTGAACTCGTCGCCCCCGATCCGGGCAAGGGTGTCCTCCTGCCGCAGACTGGATTTGATCCGTTCGGCGACAGCTTTCAACAGTTCGTCGCCGACAGCGTGTCCCAGGGTGTCGTTGATGTACTTGAAGCGGTCCAGATCGAGGAACAGCAGCGCCAGAATATGCTCCTGCCTGGCAGCATGGGACATTGCCTGCACCAGCCGGTCGTTATAGAGCTCGCGGTTAGGCAGACCGGTGAGGGCGTCGTGGGCGGCCTGGTAGGCCAGCTTGGCTTCAAAGGCGCGGCGTTCGCTAATGTCCTGCACCAGCAGCGTGAAGCATCGCGAGTGGACGGCAATCGCTTCGCTCACGGAGAGTGTCAAGTGAAAGCGCTCGCCGCCCTTGCGAACGCCGACCAGCTCGGTGCCTACGCAGGTAAGCGGCTCTCCGGAAGGCAACAGGAAATGGGCCGCATCCTCGGTTGACAGCAGGTCGGCAAAAGGGGTGTTCAACATGTCCTCGGCGCGGCAGCCAAAAATGGACTCCGCTGCATTGTTGAAACTTTCAATTTGTCCTGCCGGATTGACGGTGATAATCCCCTCGGCGGCGGTTTCGAGCACCGCTCTCTGGTGCGATTCGCGCAAGGAGATTTCATGTTCGCGATTAACCAGTTCCTGCCGCATGATTTCCAGATCCTGCGCCAGGCTGGACACCTCCGCCACATGGGTGTGGACAGACAACTGCTCATTCGTGAAGCCGCTCGCGATCCGGCGCGTCGCGTCCCGCAACTGGCGGATCGACTTGGTCATGAGATGGCCGAAGAAGCTGATGAACAGAAGGGTCAGTACGATATAGCCGCAGACCAGGAAGAACCCGAAGCGGTAGAAATTCGCGATGTGCTCCTCCGTCGGCTGCTCGTCGAACGCGAGCCGCAGCGTGCCGCCTTGCTGGGAACGGATCGGAATGGCGATGGAATAGACGTGATCGCCGTGCTCGCCGAAAAAGAAATCCTCACTGAAATGGGCGCCCGGGTTGTAGGCCGAGGAATACCGCTTTCCCGACACCGCAACGAAGTCGACATAGACCACCTGGCCGCTGAGGATGAGGTCGTCGGCTATCTGGGTGATCCGCGCGGGGTCGGCGGCCTGCTCCATGAGCTTGCCAAGCAGGAAGGACTGCGCGCGCGCATGATCGACGAACTGGGACTGATAATCCTTTTCCGCCAGGTGCAGGATGCCGAAGTAGATGAAGGGGATCAGCAGCGCATGAATCAGCAGCGAGCCGATCAGCATCTGGCCCATGTAGCTATGAACGAACTGCCGGATCCGCGTTGCCAAGCTCAAAGCTCCCCGACAATCTTGAGTCCGGGCCGCGCGGTGGCAAGCTCACGCGGCATATAAGTCACCGCCGCAGGATCCGTCTCCAGGGCATTCAGCAGATCGCGCAATTCGGCGTAGGCCGGCGGGCGCGTTCCGCCCATTCGGAAGACGCGGGACAGGATCTGGCGCTCATAGGCAGGCGTCGACATGAACATGACCTTCTGCATGAACATCTCCTGCACCTTCAGATTCGTGTTGTTGCGTAGCGGGCGAATGCGCTGGCTGTCGACGAGCATCGGTATGCCGAGATAGAGCTTGCGGGTCTCGTCGGGGGACAGCCGCTGGATCGCGGATTGCGCGCTCGCCACCAATACCAGGGATTGCTCCATCGTCTGCGCATGCAGACCGGTCGGCAGCGCAAAGCAGGCAAACAGTGCCAGGAACAGGCGACGCGTCATGGATAAACCATGCTCCATTGCAGATCAAGCTGATTGAAGCGCGTGTCGCCTTGCGTTTCGTTGCGGGAAAGTTCAAGTTTGAGCGCCTGGCGACTACTCACCTCGAAGCGGGCACCGACCATTGCCCGTTCGGCCATGAATTCCTGGTTCAGATCCAGGTAGGCATTGTTTTTTGCGTTGGCCGTGCCCTCCAGCCGGCCGAAGACGGTCCAGCTGTCGTGCATCTGGTATTCGGCCTGCAGATAGCCGGCGCTGAAGTCCGCATTGTTCGCCGAAGTCGAGTACTCGAGGCGATTGCTCACGTAGAAAAATTCCCCCAGCAACCGCAGTTTCCCGGTTTCCCGAGTGTAGAAAACCCCTGCCACGGTCTGATCGACCTCATTGATCGGGCTGCCGATGACCGGGATGCTCGCGTATCCGGCAAATGCCCCGAACTCGTTCGCGCTGACGTCAAGGGGGCGGTAACTCAGACGGGCACTGGCTGCCAGCTTGCCGCCGTTTCTGAATTCCAGGATGTTCACCGGCACGAGCGCCGATTCCAGTTCCGGTCCCTGGCCGATGCCGAACGCGTAATTGATGGAGCCGTGGCCGTGATCGAGCGACCCTTCCGCCAGCATGCCCGTGATGTGGGTCGGAAGCATGCCGTTATCGTCCTCGAAGTCGAGGATGCTGGGCCGGCTGATAGTCGTCTGCATGAAGGCCCCGTGATGATGCTCGCTATTCCAGAACCCCAGCGGGGTATGGAATCTCCCTAGCCACAGCGTGGCCGCAGGCTGGACCAGCCAACCCAGCTGCAGGCGCTCCATCTCATGCTCGTCGCTGCTCAGCAGGAATTCGGCCAGGAAACGCAGACGTTCGTGGTCGGTGCTGTAGAAGATGTCCACCTCGGGCATCAGTTCGTTCTCATCGAGCCCGGGAACGGAGACGTTGCGGTGCGTGCCGGTGATGGCGGGAAACAGCAGCAGATCGCCGGCGTGATTGTGCGGCGATGCGCTGTCCCCTTCCTCAGCAGAAGCGTGATGGTGGGGAGGGTTGACGTCGGCTTCCTCAGCGGAAGCGTGAAGCGGAATGCCTAATGTCACTGCAAGCAAGATTAATCGGAAAATACTGCGTGAAACACTGCAACGACCCTGCATCAATACTTCCTGTCATGATTTTCGGTTTGATGAAAATTACACCACCGCGCATACGCCTGCCCGGTATCCGGGTCTTGGCGCCCGGCTTCAAAGTTTTTCATACCCTGTATCGGCAAAAACCCGACGAAATGAACCCGAAACCACCTATTTTTGCAGAAGACATCCAGGCTGGCTTGGTCCATAGACCCGGCGGACCTGATCAGGCGATAAATGAGCAAATGGTTGGACGGGGCTCTTACCATAACCGAATTTGGCGGCCATGCTGCGCGCAGCGATCAACCATCGCTATTTGGCCCCGGCCGGGTAGCCCACTGATTGCGCCAGGATGATGCGCTGATGCTTGCCCAGCCCAAGAGCAGCGCCCAGCGCCTCGCGATCAACCAGGCCGCGCACCACCACCGCCAACCCGGACGACGCGCAGTAGAGATACACATTCTGGGCAATGAAGCCGGCGTCAGTCGCGCTGTAGAACGTCTTGTCCTCGGCGCTCGCGCCGCTCATCCGGTCGAGGTCGGCCACATACACCAGATTCAGCGGCACCGTGGCCACAAAGTCCTGCACCCCTGTCAGATGGCGAAGGTCACCCGCCACCACGCGTTGCAGCGTATGGCTGGGCGGGTCGTAGCGGTACGCGCCATCTGCGGTGGTCACGTAGACATCGATCTCGCACCCGTCATGGGCGGAAGGCGCGGTGCGCTGGCCTGACTCCGGCCGGTTTACCCCGCTTGCCGCCCACAGCAGGTTCGACAGCACCTGCGGCGGCAACGGCTTGCCGGCAAACTCACGCGTCGAGTGCCGCGCCTGCAGCGCCTGCATCAATGGCATGCCGCCGGCCATCTCGGGCGGCGGCAGCTTGATCGCACCGGTGTCCTGCGCCAGTCCTGTTCCCATCATGCTCATCATCAATACTCCCGCGGCTCGCCATATCGTCATGGCCAATTCCCCGTGCCGAAAACGTACAGCCCACTTCAATCTAGACCCGCCTTCATCCGGAGCAAGCCATCGTTCCGGTCCGGTCGATCGATACAAACAGTTGGCGCAAAACCATCTATTTTTAAATCCGATCCGGCACGCAAGGAGAACGACGATGGCTGTTGTGAATATTGGTCACTACTACGCCGAGTGGATGCCTTCCGGCTCACCCGACAAATCCGGCCGCGGGCGCATCATCCTGCGCAGTGCAACCCGACTGACCGAACTGTTCCGACTGACCAACCTGGGCTCGGAGGACTACCGCAACCTGCTTCACATGCTGCAGACCGAAAAGCCGGTGTTCTGGGACAGCGAGGCAGGCTGGCTACGCACTGCGCATCCGCAGATGCATGACGCCGAGCCGGTGGGAGGACAAGAAGGGGATGATTGATCCGGCACGAAGTTCTTTTAGCCGTCGCCCCGGCGAATACCCAGAGGGCACAAGTGCCGGGGTCCAGTCAATCAGGCTGGATTCCGGCGCTTGTGCCCTTTGGGTACTTGTGCCCTCTGGGTATTTGCCGGAATGACGCAATGCTTCCGCAGGCATGACGTGAAGAAATCCTTTGCAACAAGCAAACGTACGCAATCGCGTGGCGAGGAAATCGCCAACAGCCTCAGTCACGGACTCGGGCTGATCGCGGCTCTCGTCGCCACCCCATTCCTGATCCAGCAGGCGCTGCGGCAGGGCGATGCGGGCTTCATTGCCGGCGCCAGCATCTTCGCCGCGACCATGGTGCTGCTGTACCTGGCCTCCACCCTGTATCACGCGCTGCCGGCCGGCCGCGCCAAGCGGGTGTTTCGGGTGATCGAGCATTCCGCGATCTTTCTGCTCATCGCCGGCACCTACACCCCGTTTACCCTCGGCGTGCTGCGCGGCGCATGGGGATGGACGCTGCTCGGGCTGGTGTGGGGGCTTGCCGCGGCCGGGGTGCTGCTCAAGGCACTGAACCGCATGGCCCATCCCATTCTTTCCACCGGCCTGTATCTGCTCATGGGCTGGCTCATCGTGATCGCAATTCAACCCCTGACTGCCCGCGTGCCTGCATCCGGGCTGCTATGGCTGGTCGCCGGCGGCCTGGCTTACACGCTGGGGGTGATTTTCTTTGCACTCGATTCGCGCCTGCGATACGGGCATTTCATCTGGCATCTGTTTGTGATGGCGGGCACCACCTGCCATTACTTTGCCGTGCTCTGGTATGCGGCCTGAAACTCAGGGCGCAATCACCAGTTGCCCCGCATCGAGCAGCATAAAGTGCGCATCGCGCCCTGCTTTCCTGTCGCCGTCATCGCTGACGATGATGATGCGCGGGCGGCCGTCGATCACGGCTGGACTCACTCCTTCGGCGTGCTCGAAGCCCGGCAAGCCGGCCACGCTGACACGGCGTGCCGGCGCATCCGGAAGACCGCTCCAGAACCAGAGCTGGAAGTGAACCTCCTGACTGCCGACTGGACCGCTGATCACGAGGTAGCCGTCGAGCTCGGTCAGATAGGCCAGGCCGCGTATCCCGTCGCCGCCCAAATCCAGCGTCATCAGGGTGCGTGAAACACGCGGCGGCTCGCATCGCTCGAAGATGGGTGCGGGATTCTCCACGCAGGCGATGATCGCGCGCTGCTCGAGCAAGGGGCTGCGAAAGCCCACCAGCAATTGCTGCCCGTCGGCGCTGAATTCCATGGCCTCGATGTTGAAGCCACCGCTGCTTTTCACATCGGTTATTTCGGCGGCAGCGGACAGCGCCGGATGCGCCCGCACCAAAGCGGGCTTCAGGCCGCGAACCAGCATCGGTTCGACCATGCGCCCGTCCTCGACGCGAAAGCGGACCAGCTTGTCGCGGGCCTTTTTCTCGTCGCCCTCCGCATCGCGCGAATGCGAGGTGAGCGCGTAAACATAGCCCGCCCGATCGAGCGCGAGCGCTTCCAG
>JAAOZY010000386.1 GCA_012274205.1 Betaproteobacteria bacterium | reverse complement strand
GGCATCTCGCCTTTAGCGCCGAGACCTGGTGGCTGTTGTGCCTGCTCGCGGTGCTGTTCGTGCACAGTATGCTCGAGTATCCCCTGTGGCACGCGGACTTTCTCGGCGTCGCTGCGATTCTGCTCGGCATGGGCAGCGGGCAGGTTGTGCGCCTGCGGCTGTCGGCATTGTCGCGCATCGCTTTTCCTTTCATGGTGGCAGCTGGGGTGTTCGCACTGGGCAGCGTGCTGCACGCCTACCGCGACCTGGAGCTGCTGCTGTATCCGCGCGTACTGCCGAAGAATCAGGCGGAGATCGTGGCGCGCAACGAAGGTCTGCTCGAGCTGCACCGCGACACGCTGCTCGCGCCCTATGTCGAGATGACCTACGCCGGCATCATCGTGGCGGACCGGAGCAACCTGAAGGCCAAACTCGCGTTGAACACCCGCGTGTTGCGGCTGATACCCGTGCCCGAAATCGCGTACCGCCAGGTGCTGCTGCTCGCCCTCAGCGGGGAGCGCGAAGCCGCGCTGCTGCAGCTCGACCGCGCCGTCGCGGTATTCCCGGACAAGCTGAAGTACTTCATCCCGGAAGCGCAAGCGGCCGCGCGGCGCGAGCCGGAAGCCCTGGGGGAAATCGCCGATAAGGTCCTAGAAAAGCTAAAGCAGGTTGACAGAAACTTGGGGTAAGTGCAGGATTTGTCTATAAAAGGCTGATTGATGCCGGTGCCGGGCCGGAATTTTGCCGGGCGCCGGCTTCGCGCTGCGCGGAATTGGGTCGCGAATACAGGGCGCACTTGCAGTAAAGACTTTGCTTCCGGCACGACCGGATAGGGATGGACACATGGCCAGGCCAGAAAAAATCCGCATCGGCAACCTGCTGGTTCAGGAAAAGATGATTTCGCAGGAACAGCTGAGCCTTGCCCTGGAGCAGCAAAAGCGCAGCGGCCGCAAGCTCGGCCGGGTGCTGATCGAAAACGGCTTTGCCACGGAGGAGGCCATTTCCGAGGCGCTGGCGAAGCAGCTGAAGATTCCCTACCTGAACCTCAAGTTCTACAACGTCAATTTATCGGTGGCGCGCACGCTGCCGGAGATGCAGGCGCGGCGATTCCGCGCGCTGCTGCTGGAGGACAAAGGCAACAGCTACCTGGTGGCCATGGCCGATCCGACCGACCTGTTCGCTTACGACGAAATCTCGCGCCTGCTCAAGCGCGATATCGAATTGGTCCTGGTCAACGAAAACCAGGTGCTCGAAACCATGGACCGGGTCTACCGGCGCACGGAGCAGATGACCGACCTCGCGCGCGAACTCGGCGCCGACATGGCCGAGTCCGTGGATTTCGGCGCGCTCAGCATCGAGCCGGGCGCCGAGGATGCGCCGGTAGTCAAGCTGTTGCAGACCATGTTCGAGGATGCGACCCAGGTCAACGCCTCCGACGTGCATATCGAACCGCAGGAGAATCTGCTGCAAATCAGGTTCCGCATCGACGGCATGTTGCAGCTGCAGACCGAGTCCGACAGCAAGATCGCGCCCGCGCTGGTGCAGCGGCTCAAGCTCATGTCGGGACTGGACATCTCCGAAAAACGCCTGCCGCAGGACGGCCGCTTCAATGTGCGCATACGCGAAGCACGCATCGACGTGCGCATTTCGACCATGCCCACGCAATACGGCGAATCGGTGGCGATGCGCCTGCTCAACCGCAGCACCGGCGTGCAGGGCCTGGAGGGTTTGGGCATGCCGCCGCAATTGCTCTCGCGCCTGCAACAGATCATCCGCCGCAGTACCGGCATGGTGCTGGTGACCGGCCCGACCGGCAGCGGCAAGACCACCACCTTGTATGCCGCGCTCAACGAAGTAAACACGATCGACAAGAAGATCATCACGGTGGAAGACCCGATCGAATACCGCCTGGCCGGCCTCAATCAGGTGCAGGTGAACGAAAAGATCGATCTCACTTTCGCGCGCGTGCTGCGCTCGACCCTGCGCCAGGACCCGGACATCATCCTGGTGGGCGAGATGCGCGACCCGGAAACCGCCCAGATCGGCCTGCGCGCCGCACTCACCGGCCATATGGTGTTCTCGACCCTGCACACGCGCGATGCGGCGAGCACCCCGATCCGGCTGATCGACATGGGGGCGCCGCGCTACATGGTCGCATCGTCGCTGCAGGCGGTGATCGCGCAGCGCCTGGTGCGGGTCAACTGTCCCAGCTGCGCCGAAGCGTATCAGCCGACGGAGCAGGAAATGCAGTGGCTGCAGGGCGGTGTGCGCGACGACGGCAAGCCGATCCAGATGATGCGCGGGCGCGGCTGCCAGTTTTGCCACCTCACCGGGTATGCGGGGCGCACCGGCGTATACGAAATGCTGGAGATGGATGCGGAACTCACTGCCGCGGTGAACAAGGAGGACACGGCCGCGTTTTCGCAGCTCGCCGTGCGCAACATGGTCGGCCGCAGCATGCGCCACCAGGCGGCGCAGCTTGCGCTCGCCGGCAGGACCACCCTGGCCGAGGCGATAAGGGTGAGTTCCGAACTCGAGGACTGATGCCACATTTCGCGTACAGGGGGAGAAACAGCAAGGGCGAGCTGATAAGCGGCGTGCTCGAGGACGTCGACTCGGGCGCGGTCGCCGACCAATTGATCAAGACCGGCATATCGCCGGTGGAGATCGCGCCGGCGGCGACGCCGAGTTCGGCGCGGAGCGAGCGCTGGTTCGACCGCCTGATCGCGCCGCGCATCACGCTGGACGACAGGCTGTTGTTCAGCCGGCAGTTGTACACGCTGCTGAAGTCCGGCGTTCCCATCATGCGCGCGCTGGCCGGATTGCAGGAGTCCGCCCGGAGCGCAGCCATGGCCAAGGTGATCCAGGACCTGCGCAGCAGCCTGGACAGCGGCCGTGACCTCAATTCGTCGATGCGCCGCCATCCCGAGGTGTTTTCGCAATTCTTCGTGAGCATGGTGCGGGTGGGCGAAATGTCGGGCAGCCTGGAGGAGATCTTCCTCAGACTGTTCAACCACCTGGAATTCGAAAAGGAAATGCGCGAGCGCGTGCAGCAGGCGCTGCGCTACCCGAGTTTCGTCCTGGTGGCGATGGGCGTTGCACTGGTGATCATCAACCTGTTCGTGATTCCCGCATTCGCCAAGTTGTTTTCCGGTCTCAAGGCGGACCTGCCGCCGGTGACGCAGCTGCTGATCCAGTTCTCCAACTTCATGGTGCATTACTGGCCGGTGCTGCTGGCGCTGGGGGTCGCCGCGGTGTTCGCCTTCCGCATCTATACGGGGACACCGACCGGCCGCTATGCATGGGACAAGCTCAAGCTGCGCCTGCCGCTGGCCGGATCGATCATCGAAAAGGTCACGCTGGCGCGTTTCGCGCGCAGCTTCTCCATCTCCATGAAAAGCGGCATGTCGATGGTGCAGACGCTCGCGGTGCTGGCGCAGGTGGTCGACAATGCCTATATCGCGCAGCGCGTCGACCAAATGCGCGACGGCGTGGAGCGCGGCGAGAGCGTGCTGCGCACGGC
>JAAOZY010000385.1 GCA_012274205.1 Betaproteobacteria bacterium | reverse complement strand
TCAAAAGAGGATGCGGCAAGACGAATACGGATGCGTCTTATCGGCGCTCCATCCCCTCGTTTTTGCGAGGGGGAGAAAAAAGAGGTACGGCGTACCCGGCGCCGCCAAGAACACGGGCGATTTCGCTTGTCCAATCAAAAATATTTCGTCTGGCAGATGCGCGCCTAAAGCAGCCCACCTCGCATTGCCCTTTCAGCCGCCCCATGTTTAAGGTCGCGGCCTTTTTACCTACCGGAAGCTTGCATGGCTCGTGACCAGATCGACATGACCCCGATAGAGACGCGCGACGAACTCGTCGCCTGGCTCGAAGCGGGCTGCAAGCCGAAGGCGCAATTCCGCGTCGGCACCGAGCATGAGAAGTTCGCCTTCACCGTCGCCGATCACCGCCCGGTGCCCTATGCGGGCAAGCGCAGCATCCGCGCTTTGCTCGAAGGCCTGCACGACATCCTCGGCTGGGAGCCGATCATGGAGGGCGACAACATCATCGGCATGTTCGACGTCACCCATGGCGGCGCGATTTCGTTGGAGCCGGGCGGCCAGTTCGAACTGTCCGGCGCGCCGGTGACGACCGTGCACCAGACCGCCTCGGAGCTGATGGCGCATCTGGCGCAGGTGCGCGAGGTGGCCAAGCCCTTAGGAATCGGCTTTCTCGGCCTCGGCATGACGCCGAACTGGACCCGCGCCGACATGCCGAAAATGCCGAAAGGCCGCTACAAGATCATGACCGCCTACATGCCGAAGGTTGGCTCGCTCGGCCTCGACATGATGTATCGCACCTGCACGGTGCAGGCGAACCTCGACTTCTCTTCCGAAACCGACATGGTCAAGAAGCTGCGCGTGTCGCTGGCGCTGCAGCCGGTGGCGACCGCGCTGTTCGCCAATTCGCCGTTCACCGAAGGCAAGCCGAACGGCTTCCTGTCGATGCGCTCGCAAATCTGGACCGACACCGACAACGCCCGTTCCGGCATGCTGCCTTGGGCGTTCGAGGACGGCATGGGCTTCGAGCGTTGGGTCGATTACGCGCTCGACGTGCCGATGTATTTCATCAAGCGCGGCGACAAGTACATCGACGTGGCCGGCAAGTCGTTCAAGGATTTTTTTGCCGGCAAGCTTGACGTGCTGCCGGGCGAGCGACCGACTATTTCCGACTGGGCCAATCACCTGAGCACGATCTTCCCCGAGGTGCGGCTCAAGCGTTATCTGGAAATGCGCGGCGCCGACGGCGGTCCGTGGCGGCGGCTGCCCTCGCTCGCGGCCTATTGGGTTGGGCTGCTGTATGACGACGACGCGCTCGATGCCTGCTGGGACATGGTCAAGAATTGGAGCGCCGAGCAGCGGCAGAAGCTGCGCGACGACGTGCCCAGCCTCGGCTTCAAGGCCGAGATCGGCGGCCGCAATGTGCTGACGCTGGCGCCGGAGACGCTGCGGCTGGCGTCGCCCGGGCTGGCGCAGCGCCGCTATCTCGACCGCAACGGCCGCGACGAGACGCGCTATCTGCGCCCGCTCGAGGAGAGCATCGCGCGCGGCCTCACGCCGGCGGAGGAATTGCTGGAGAAATTCCACGGCGCGTGGAAGGGCTCGGTCGAGCCGATTTTCGATGAGTATGCGTATTGATCGCGTCCGTGTCCCCGGGCGCAGCGCAGCGTGAAGCGAAGCGAAACGGTGCGCTGCAGAACCGGGACCTTAGCGAACTCCGAATCCGAAACGGTCCCGGCTCTGCGGTGCACCTCTAACGCGCTGCACCGCGTCCGGGACATGAGGCCGCTCACTCCGCCGCCTGCGCTTCCGAGAGGTTATCCAACGACGACACGATATGCCCGGCGAGCGCGTCGGCGAGCAGTCCCGCTTGACCACAGCTTAGCCGAGTGGTGCATTGTGGCATTCGGGGGAGAGCTGATCCATGAGAGCGCGGGCTGGATTGCTTTGCTGTGCAGCCGTGGCGCTGGTCGGGATGTGTGCAACCGCGCTTGCTGCTGATGGAAAAATAGGGAATTGGAAAATTACGAACACTAAAGATGAATTGACTGAGGCAACGCTACGATACGCGACTACCTATCCGAAACAAAAACCAATCCAGTTCAAAAAACCGATCAACGTCGAACTCATCATGAGATGTGGCAGTGTATATAAAACTGGGCCAACTCACCCCGAAATCATGATCTATTTTTCCGGTACGGTCGGGATCGCGGACGTGCGCACGCGATGGCGCTTCGATGATGGCCCTGTCGAGGACATGACCCTCGGGCTAAATGGCACAAAGGAACAAGCGATTTTCTTGCCGGATATGACAGGTATCAATAGCGTGGCCGCAATTCAAAAAGCGCAGCGGCTTCGAGCCCAGCTTGACTTGCCTTGGGCCGGGTTCACTCTCCTGGAGTTCAATGTTGTGGGGAGCGCGGAAGCTATCAAAGCGATCAATTGTCATTGAGACATGAATAGGCTTGGCCCCGAGTATCGAGGCAAGTTGCCACCTGGGCGGGCCGCGCAGAACCGGAAAGCACTTGCGAGCTATCGGCAAGCTTCCCGCGTGGGTGTCAAGGTTCGCGTCGAGATTTTGCCGCCGGGAGATTGCCCGGTGAGCGAGGGCCAAAGAGGGATTACATATTCAATCGACAGCGTTCCGACTCTGCCGCTTCCCGGCTGCAATCGCTTGCCGTGCTGTGCTTGCTGCTACTCTCCAGTGCTGAAATGAGCAGCGCACTTTTTCATATTCTTTGGTGTGGCCATGGCTATCGAACCATTCTCGGATGAACGTGATGTACTAGAAGGTCTAGAGCGCGCATTCACACTGGAGCGTGATCTAGTTATAGGTATCGCTCAAGATTTTAACGCCCTGGCTTCTATGTTTGAGAAAGTTGCCACCGATGGTGAAAATGAAATGGCAGCCGGACGGGTCGTCGTTTTGGGTCTTATCAACCACACTCACCAATTGCTGATTGGAGGATTGCACTCTCTCCAAGTCGGCAATGGCCATGTCTGGTCGGCTTGCGTGAGAGGTTTAATGGAAATATTTGGTGCGTGTGTGTTGATTTTAGAAAACCCGCAAATCGCACCGAATTTCTTGCAACATGTCAAAGCAGGTAAACTTCGTGCCGCTGCGGAACGAGGAAAGCCTGGGCTAGGAACTGATATTGATCGTCTAAATGAGATCGTACATCCGGGTCCAAGGGCAATTCTTGCTGGCATCAAAGCCGCCGATGTTGAAACGCGAAGTGCCCACTTCCACTTTGGTCTAAAGTTACCAACCGTTTATGAAGGACGGGAAGGCGTGATCGTACTCGGTAATTTGGCGGACTTGATAGTGGGCAAGCTGAATGCCCTATCATCAAAATCTGAAGCTCTATTATCTGGTAAGACAAAAGTGATTCGGACCCGATGACAGCATTTGAAGCTGCGGTCTTCGCAGCGGCTCGTGATTACTGGATGCCCCGCCTTCGCGGGGCATGACAGAAAGTGTGCTACTCCGCCGCCTGCGCTTCCGAGAGGTTATCCAAGGACGACACGATATGCCCGGCGAGCGCGTCGGCCAGCGTCGAGCCCTCGTGTGCGTTGCGCACCAGCCCGATGCGGCAGCTCGGCAGTTCAGGGAAACCTTCCGCGGCGGTGAGCACGCGCATGCCGGTGCGCAGTCCTGACTCCGGCAGTACCGACACCGCGAGGCCGGCGAGCACGGCGGCGGCGACCGCGCCGACGTTCGAACTTGAATAGAG
>JAAOZY010000384.1 GCA_012274205.1 Betaproteobacteria bacterium | reverse complement strand
TACCAGCGCAACGGCCGACCGCTCGCCCGGCAGGTACTTGGCGAGCACGTGACGCAAAGGCTCTCGCCCCTGGTGCGCCGAATAGGCCGCCGACCACACGTGAATCTCGTCATCGAGCAGGGCCTCTGCTAGTTTGCTGGGAGGTAATGCGCGGCTGGGCATGCCGCATGGTGCCGGCCCGGCGACGGGCAGCACAAGAGACGTTTCGCGCGATGGAAGCGCACGCATCGGGCGAGGGCTGGAACGTGATCTCAGGCTGGCTGCTGCTGGTCGTCGCAGCGCTCTACGTGGGCCTGCTTTTCGCGGTGGCCTGGAAGGGCGACCGCAATCCACTCTATCCACGCAAGGCGCGCCTGCGCCCCGTGGTGTACAGCCTCGCGCTCGCTGTGTACTGCTCATCCTGGACGTTCTACGGAGCGGTGGGCACCGCCGCTCGCGACGGGCTCGGTTACCTGTCGATCTATCTCGGTCCGGCGCTGCTCTTCATTTTCGGTTTCGGCCTGATGACGCGCCTGGTGACGGTGGCGAGCCAGCGAAACATCACCACAATCTCCGACTTCATCGGCGCGCGTTTCGGCAAGTCGCATGGCCTGGCGGCACTCGTGGCCCTGATCGCCGTGACGGCGGTAGTGCCCTATCTCGCATTGCAGTTCAAGGCGATGGCCATGTCGGTGGACGTGCTGTCGGGCACCGGCCCCCTGTCCATCGTGCCGTCGACCGACAGCGCGCTGTGGTGTGCGCTGCTGCTGGCGGCCTTCGCGATACTGTTTGGTACGCGCAGCATCGATGCGAGCGAACATCACCACGGCCTGATGCTGGCCATTGCGCTGGAGTCGCTGATCAAGCTGCTCGCTTTTCTCGGGCTCGGCGCCTATGCGCTGTGGCGCGGGCCGGGCCTGGATGCCCTGCTGCAGGCGCCGCACCCCGCGATCAGCGAAGCGCCATCATCGGGGTTTTTCGCCCAGACCCTGCTGGCGTTCTGCGCGATGTTCTGCCTGCCGCGCCAGTTCCAGATCGGCGTGGTGGAGTGCGAAGACCCGCGCGACCTGCGCCGCGCTCGCTGGCTTTTTCCGCTGTACATGCTGCTTATCAGCATAGGCGTGTTGCCGATCGTGGCGGCCGGCATGCACCTGCCGTCGGTGCGCGGCGGCCTGGCCGACGCCTGGGTGCTCAACCTGCCGCTGGCTTATGGCGACCGTGGCGCGGCACTGGTTGCGTTCCTGGGCGGCTTCTCCGCCGCCACCGGCATGGTGATTGTCTCCACCGTGGCGCTTTCCACCATGATCAGCAACGACCTGGTGATGCCGGCGCTGCTGCGCATCCGCCGCCTGCACCTGGAGCAGCGCCAGGATCTGTCGCTGCTGCTGTTGCGCGTTCGCCGCGTGGCGATCCTGGCCCTGGTGCTGCTGGCCTATGGCTACTACCTCATCGTGGCAGACAACGCCAATCTCGCCGCCACCGGCCTGCTCGCGTTTGCCGCCGTAGCGCAATTCGCGCCGGCGATCATCGCCGCGCTGTACTGGCGCGGCGCCAGTCAGAGCGGCGTGGCCATCGGCCTGCTCGCCGGCTTCGCCACGTGGATCTACACCCTGCTGCTGCCGGCTATGGACCGCCATGCCACGTGGCTGCAGTCCGGCCCGTTCGGCATCGAGTGGCTTCGTCCGCAGGCGCTGTTCCAGCTCCGGGGCTGGGACCCGGTGATGCACAGTACGTTCTGGTCGCTGCTGGTCAACGTGGCCTGCCTGGTCTTCATCTCGCTGCGTTTCCGGCCCAGCCTCGCAGAGCGCATCCATGCGGCCCTGTTCGTCGACCCGTTCGTGGCCAGCAGCAGTAGCGCCGGCGACTGGCGCGGGCGCGTGGCGGTGGGTGACCTGCGCACCATCGCCGGGCGCATCGTGGGCGAACGCAGCTCCCAGCGCGCGTTCGCCGAATACGGTCTGCGCCAGGGCAAGGCGCTGGATCCGGCCGAGTCGGCGGACCGCGCACTGATCCAGTTCACCGAGCGATTGCTCGCCGGCGCGGTGGGTGCCGCGAGCGCAAGACGCATCCTGATGGGCGCGCTATCCGGTTCCGGGCTCGACATCGCCGAGGCGATGGCGCTGATGGACGAGGCCTCGCAGGAGCTGCGCTTCAACCGCGAACTGCTTTCCACCACGCTGGAGAACGTCTCGCAGGGGATCAGCGTGGTCGATGCGCGCATGCGCCTGGTCACCTGGAACCGGCGCTATCTCGAACTGTTCGACTACCCCGACGGCATGGTCTACATCGGCGTGCCGGTAGCGGACCTGATCCGCTGGAACGCCGAGCACGGCGAATGCGGCCCGGGCGAGGTGGAAGCGCACGTGGCCAAGCGCATCGGCCACCTTCGAGCGGGCACGCCGCATCTGTTCCAGCGCGTGCGGCCCGATGGCACGGTGATCGAAATGCGCGGACGCGCGCTGCCCGGTGGCGGCTATGTCACCACGTATACCGACGTCACCGCGTACAAGCACGCCGAGCTTGCCCTGATCGAGGCCAACGAGACGCTGGAGCTGCGCGTGGAGCAGCGCACCGCCGAGCTGAGCGAAGCACTGGACGCCACCGCCCGCGCCCAGCGCGAGGCGGAAACAGCCATGGTCTCCAAGACCCGCTTTCTCGCCGCCGCCAGCCACGACCTGCTGCAGCCGCTCAACGCGGCGCGACTGTTCACCTCCGCCTTGCGCCAGCAGCCAGGGCTGGATCAGGAGGCCGGCCGGCTCGCCGAACGCATCGACGCCTCATTCCGCGCCGCCGAAGAT
>JAAOZY010000383.1 GCA_012274205.1 Betaproteobacteria bacterium | reverse complement strand
GTTCTGGGAAACGATGGCTCTGTCCTCGTATTTCCTCGTCACCAGCGATCACACCAAGGCGGAGATCCGCCGCGCCGGCTTTCTCTATCTGCTGATCGCCCACGTCGGCGCCATCGGCATACTGCTGTGCTTCGGCGTGCTGCACGGCAGCGGCGACTACACATTCGACAACATGCGCGACGTGCAGCTCGCGCCGTTCTGGGCCACCATCGCGTTCGTGCTGGCGCTGTTCGGCTTCGGCGCCAAGGCCGGCATGCTGCCGCTGCACGTGTGGCTGCCCGAGGCGCATCCGGCCGCGCCCTCGCCGGTGTCGGCGCTGATGTCCGCGGTGATGCTGAAGACCGCGATCTACGGCCTGCTGCGCGTGCTGTTCGATCTGCTGCACATACAGGTGTGGTGGTGGGGCGTGGTGATTTTGGTGCTCGGGCTCGCGACCGCGCTCTACGGCGTGGTATTTTCCGCGGTGCAAAGCGACATGAAGCGCCTGCTCGCCTATTCCTCGATCGAGAACATCGGCTTCATCCTGGTCGGCGCCGGCCTCGCCGTCATCTTCCAGTCCTACGGCATGCGCGCGCTGGCCGCGCTGGCGCTGACCGCCACGCTGTACCACTGCCTCAACCACGCCTACTTCAAGAGCCTGCTGTTCCTCGCCACCGGCTCGGTGCTGCATGCGACGCGCGAGCGCGGCCTGGGCAAGCTCGGCGGCCTGATTCACCGCATGCCCTGGGTCGCGTGGCTGGCGCTGGTGGGCACGCTCGCAATCGCGGGGCTGCCGCCGCTCAACGGCTTCGTCTCCGAGTGGCTGCTGCTGCAGGCGTTCCTGTTTACGCCCAACCTGCCGCACCCGTACCTGAACATGCTGATCCCGGTCGCGGCGGCCGCGGTGGCGCTTGCGGCCGCGCTCGCAGGCTACGTCATGGTGAAGTTCTACGGCGTCGTGTTCCTCGGCCAGCCGCGCGAAGAGCGCCTCGCCGATGCGCATGACGCGGGATTGCTCGAGCGCGCCGGCCTCATCTGGCTTGCGGCCGGGTGCTTCGCCCTCGGCCTCGCGCCGGTGTCGGTGATCGGCGCCATCGATGCGGTGAGCAGCCAGCTGCTGGGCAAGTCCCTGGGCGCAAGCGCCACCGGCTGGCTGTTCCTCACGCCGATCAGCCCGGAGCGCGCGAGCTACGCGCCGCTGCTGTTCATGATCGTGATCCTCGCGGTGTGGCTTGCGACCTGGCTCGCGGTGCGCTATTTCTACCACGGCCGCATGCGCCGCGCGCCGCCCTGGGACTGCGGCTTCCCGGCGCAGACGGCGCGCATGCAGGACACCGCCGAGGGATTCGGCCAGCCGATCCGCCAGGTGTTCGAGCCCTTCTTCCGCATGCAGCGCGAGCTGCCCACGCCCTCCGACGCAGCGCCGCGCTACCGCGTCACCGTGGAGGACAATCTGTGGTACTGGCTGTATCTGCCGCTGGCGAAGCTCACCGACGCCGTCACGCGGATAGTCATGCTGCTGCAGCGCGGGCGCATCTCGGTGTATCTGATGTACAGCTTCGTCACCCTGCTCATCCTGCTTCTGTTCGTCAGATGATTTCCTGGTCCGGACTTGTCGCCCAACTCACCGAGATCCTGCTCGCGGTGCTGCTCGCGCCGATGCTGCAGGGCTGGGTCAACCAGTGCCGCGCCTGGATGCAGAACAAGACCGGCCCCGGCATCCTGCAGCCCTACCGCACGCTGAGAAAACTGTTCGTCAAGGAGGTGGTACTTGCGCACGGCGCCTCGCCGCTGTTCCGCGCGATGCCCTACGCGCTGTTCGCCTGCATGTGCCTCGCCGCCGCGATCGTGCCCATCCTCGGCACCGACCTGCCGTTCTCCCCCGCCGCCGATGCCATCGCGCTGGTGGGCATATTCGCGCTGGCGCGGGTGTTCATTTCGCTCGCCGCCATGGACATCGGCACCGCCTTCGGCACGCTCGGCGCCAGGCGCGAGATGATGGTGGGATTCCTTGCGGAGCCCGCGCTGCTGATGTCGCTGTTTACCGCTTCGCTGATTTCCCACTCGACTTCCCTCGCCACCATGGTGCAGCACCTGGCGCAGGCGCAGTTCGTCATCTACCCCAGCCTCGCCTTCGCCGGCGTCGCCTTCACCATGGTGTCGCTCGCCGAAAACGCGCGCATACCGATCGACAATCCGTCCACGCACCTGGAACTCACCATGATCCACGAGGCGATGGTGCTGGAATATTCGGGGCGCCACCTGGCGCTGGTCGAGCTGTCCGCGGCGCTCAAGCTGTTCGTTTATTCCTGCATCGGCATCGCCTTGTTCTTCCCCTTCGGCATTGCCGCGGGCGGGGATGCGCTCGGCCTTGCGCTGGCGCTGCCCGCGCTCGTGGCCAAGCTCGCCTTCGGCGGATTCGCCATGGCGCTGATCGAAATGGTGAGCGCCAAGATGCGCATCTTCCGCGCCCCCGAATACCTGGGCACGGCCTTCCTGCTCGCGGTGCTGGCGATGCTGATCCACTTCCTGCTGGAGACCTGAGGTGCATCTTTCGTTCACATCGCAGATCATCAATCTCCTCGCCGCGGTCATGCTGCTGCTGTCGTTTGCGATGCTGACGCAGCGGCGCATTCTGTCGCTGATCAACCTGTTCGCGCTGCAGGGGCTGACGCTGACGCTGTCGACGCTGGTGGTGGCCTGGAGCACCGGGCAGCACCACCTGTATTATTCGGCGGCGCTGACGTTCGCGCTCAAGGTGCTGATCCTGCCATGGGTGCTGCACCGGCTGATCCGCAAGCTCAACGTCAAGTGGGACGTGGAGACGCTGATCAACATTCCCACCACCATGCTGATCGGCATCGTGCTGGTGATCCTGGCGTTCAACGTCGCGCTGCCGATCTCGCAGCTCGCCGGCACCATCACCAAGAGCACGCTGGGCATCGCGCTCGCCTGCGTGCTGCTCGCCTTCCTCACCATGATCACGCGCTCCAAGGCGGTGCCGCAGGTGATCGGCTTCCTCGCCATGGAAAACGGACTGTTCTTCGCCGCCACCAGCGCCACCTACGGCATGCCCATGGTGGTCGAATTCGGCATCGCGCTCGACGT
>JAAOZY010000059.1 GCA_012274205.1 Betaproteobacteria bacterium | reverse complement strand
TTCGACAACCTCTACGGCTGCCGCGAATCGCTGGTCGACGGCATCAAGCGCGCCACCGACGTCATGGTCGCGGGCAAGGTCGCGCTGGTGTGCGGCTACGGCGACGTGGGCAAGGGCAGCGCGCAGGCGCTGCGCGCGCTGTCGGCGCAGGTATGGGTGACCGAAATCGATCCGATCAACGCGCTGCAGGCGTCAATGGAAGGCTACCGCGTGGTCACCACGGACTACGCCGCCGACAAGGCCGACATTTTCGTCACCGCCACCGGCAACTATCATGTGATCACGCACGAGCACATGAAGAAAATGAAGGACCAGGCGATCCTGTGCAACATCGGCCACTTCGACAACGAAATCGACGTCGCCGCGCTGGAGCAATACCAGTGGGAGGAAATCAAACCGCAGGTGGACCACGTCATTTTTCCGGACGGTAAACGCATCATCCTGCTGGCCAAGGGGCGCCTGGTAAACCTGGGCTGCGCCACCGGGCATCCGTCCTACGTCATGTCGTCTTCCTTCGCCAACCAGACGCTGGCGCAGATCGAACTCTGGAGCGAAGCGCAGAAGAGCACGGGCAAGTACCCGATCGGCGTCTACGTTCTGCCCAAGCACCTGGACGAGAAAGTGGCGCGCCTGCAGCTGAAGAAGCTCAATGCGATGCTGTCCGAGCTCACCGACGAGCAGGCGCAGTACATCGGCGTGCCCAAGCAGGGCCCGTACAAGCCCGACTCGTACCGCTACTGAGGCTGCGCGGGGAGTGCGGCGCGCCGCACTCCCCGCCCGAACGCGCAAGATGGAAACACAGAAGAAATATCCTCCCACCTTCAGCTTCGAATTCTTTCCGCCGAAAACGCCGGAAGGCATGGACAAGCTGCGCGCCACCTGGAGGCAGCTGATTCAGCTCAAACCCAGGTTCTTCTCCGTCACCTACGGCGCGGGCGGCTCCACGCGCGACCGCACGCTGCAGGCGGTGCTCGAAATCCAGAAGGACGGCGGCGATGCCGCGCCGCATCTGTCGTGCATCGGCTCGTCCCGCGCCGACCTTGCCGCGACGCTGGAACTGTACCGCTCGCATGGCCTGCGCCATATCGTTGCGCTGCGCGGCGACCTGCCTTCAGGTTCGGCCGGCGCGGGCGAATTGCGCTATGCCAATGAACTGGTCGAATTCATCCGCGCGACCAGCGGCGACCATTTTCATATCGAAGTCGCCGGTTATCCGGAGTTCCATCCGCAGGCGCGCTCCAGCTTGGACGATCTGCAGGCATTCAAGCGCAAGGTCGACGCCGGCGCGAACGCGGCGATCACCCAGTATTTCTTCAATGCCGACGCGTATTTTCGCTTCGTCGACGACTGCGAAGCCATGGGCATGGACCTGCCGATCGTGCCGGGCATCATGCCCATCGCCAATTTTTCGCAGCTCGCGCGATTTTCCGATGCCTGCGGCGCGGAGATTCCGCGCTGGCTGCGGCTGCGGCTGCAGAGCTACAGCGACGACGTGGCGTCGATCCGCAGTTTCGGCCTGGACGTCATTACCGAACTCTGCGACCGCCTGCTCTCGGAGGGCGCACCGGGGCTGCACTTCTACACCATGAACCAGGCCGGACTGGTTTCCACGATATGGCAACGGCTCGGGCTATGAGCCCGAACGGATGCCATCCTAAACCCGGTGCAACGGCTCGGGCTATGAGCCCGAACGGATGCCATCCTAAACCCGGTGCAACAGCCGGCACCGTCGACACCGTTTGGACACTCCGCTGATCGAGCCCGGTACCGTCGGCCCCTGCCACGTCGCACCTGACGCGCTGCAGGGCATCAAACGCCAGCAGACCAACCCGGCGCGCTGGAACGGCCCCAACTGGGCGGAATTTGCCGCGGCGCTGCGCGCGCAGGACATCGAGCTGCAGGAGACGAGCGCGGCGCGCGCGATTTTCGCCACCGATGCCGGCGGCAGCGCCCACGGCCTGGCGCACGGTGTGGTGCGCGCATGCAGCGCCGCACAGATTGCGCAGCTGTTGCGCGCCGCGCAGGCGTTCGGCGTCCCGGTCACGGTCTGCGGCGGCGGCCTGACCACCGAGGGCGAGTCGGTGGCCTTCGGCGGCGTGCTGCTCGACATGAGCGGCATGAGCCGGGTGATTGCCATCGATGCCGCGGCGCTGACGGTGCGCACCGAAGCCGGCATTTTCTGGCACAGCCTCGCCGAGGAGCTGCGCCGGCAGGACCTGGACTATCTGTCGGCGCCGCTCAACCTCACTTCCTCGGTCGGCGGCACGCTGGGCGTGGGCGGCATCGACGTGAACTCGGCGCGCCTCGGCTGCAGCGCCGACCAGGCGCTGGCGCTGCAGGTGGTCACACCCACCGGCGACATCGTCGAATGCTCCGACACGGAAAATGCCGAGCTGTTCCAGCGCGTGATCCTCGGCTACGGCCAGTTCGGCGTAATCACCGCAGCGACCCTGCGCGTGCGCCGCTACACGCCGCTGCGCATGCACTATTTCTACTATGGCTCGCTGCGCACCGCGATCGAGGACCTGCAGCTGCTGGACCGCAACGATGCCAGCGACTACTCCGGCATCCTCACCATCATGGACTGTGCGGTGAACGTCCTCGTGGCCTTCGACTCCGACGAACGCGAGGCGGCGTTCATGGCCAATTGGCGCGCTCGCATCCGCGGTCACGGCGAACTCGGCTTCGGCCTGCGCACGCTCGCGCACTACGCCCTGCGCCCGTGGAAACTCGGCCAGGCCTGGTACCTGCTGCAGCGCAAGCGCGAGTTGTTTCCCGAGCTGCGGCGCTCCGAATACATGCGCGGCGGCGTCATGTTCGACCGCAGCGTGGTGTTCTCGCGCGCGGTGTGGAAATTCTGGGGCAGCCGGCAGATGGTGATCCCCGACCTGGCGACCTCGGCGGAAAAATTCGTCGAGGCGGCGGAGCGCGGCAACGCGGTCTGCCGCAGGTACTTTTCCCACTACACGCTTTACCTGGTCGGCATCCGCCTGCGGCCCGAGCACCGCGCGCACTATGAGATGTCCTGCGTTCCACCCGACGCCGAGGGCTGGGCCTACGGCTGCGAGTTCGAGCCCATGCTCGATGCGGGCGTGTACAGCCGCGACTACCTGCAGTCGTTCAAGAACGAGATCTACGACATCGGCGTGGACATGGGCGCCAGCTACTACCGCTTCGGCGGCATGATGAAGGGCTATATCCGGCGCGTGTTCGGCGACGCGGTGGTGGAGCGGCAGCTGGCGCTGAAGCGCGCGGCCGATCCGGCCATGATCCTCAACCGGCACGTGATTTTCTGAGCATGCCCGCTCCGGCCGCAACGGTAATGCAAGCGCCCGCGGATTTCGCCGCCTGCAGCGGCTGCGGCCTGTGCCTGCTGGTGTGCCCGGTGTGGCGGCGCACGCACGACCTGGGCCTGTCGCCGCTCGGGCGCGCCAAGGCGCTGCAATACGGCGCCGGCGCTGCCGAGCTCGCCGCCTCGAGCGCGAGCTGCACCCTGTGCGCAGCCTGTGAACCGGTCTGTCCCGAAGAAATCGCCCTGCTCGCGCTGAGCCTGGAGCTGCGCCGGCGCGTCCCGCTAACGGCGGAAGCGCAAGCCGCGCTCGCGCGCGCGGGCGAGCTGCCTGCACCCGTACCGCTGGCGCAGGCATCAGCGGCAGCGCTGCTGCTGCCGGAGCGCGCGCTGCGCCAGCGCCCGCAGACGCTGGCGCGCGCGCGCGCCCTGCTCGGCGGCATTTCAGTGTGCGCGGACGAGGGTGCCGACATCGCCCTGGCGCTGGAAGCGGGGGCGCCGGTCGCGACGGCGCGCCTGGAGCGCTTCCTGCAGCCGCTGCGCCGCGCCGAAAGCTTGGTCGCCGCGGACGGGCTGCTGCTGCGCCATCTGCGGCACTGGCTGCCGCGGGCGAACCTCGTCTCGCTGGGCGAAGCCCTGAGCCGCCTGCCGGCGCTGCGCCGCGGACTGCGCGCGAGCGACCTGTACGTGATCGAAGCGCGCGCCTATCACGCCGACTACCAGCGCCTGGTCAAATACTATGACGGCCTGCGCGCCGCCGCCGGCTGTGCCTTCAACCTCGATTTGCAGCGCATCGCCATACCGGCGAGCGCGCGCAGCCTGGCGCAGCGGCTCGGCCTCGCGCCGGTCGACGACCAGGTGCAGCTCAATTGGATACTGCAGGGGCGCGCCGTCACGCGCATCGTGGTGGAGAGCCTGGAAGACGGCGCCGCATTTGCGCAAGTCAGCAAGCTGCCGGTGGTTCACCTGGCGGATTTGGCGGATGATACCCACTCATGAACGAGAGAGATTTCGATGCGCGCCGTTGACGTAGTCATCGTCGGCGCCAGCCTGGCGGCGGCCGCGGCGGCCAAGCGCCTGGTGGACGCCGGCCTGGAAAGGGTCGTGCTGGAGCGCAAGGAGCTGCCGCGCCACAAGATCTGCAGCGGCATCCTGTCGCCGCGCGGGCACCGCTTCCTGCTGGAAAATTTCGGCCCGCTGCCGCGCGAAGCGCTGCACCAGCCGACTTACTGCCGCGGCGTGACCTTTCATTTCCCCAGCATGGTGTCGCTGCCGATGGATTTTTTCGGCGGCTCCACGCCGCACCTGCACCGCAAGTACTCCGATTACTGGGCGATCAGGAGCAGCGGGGCCGAAGTGCACGACCGCACCTCCTTCGCCGGCCTTGAGGACAAGGGCGAGCACGTGCTGGTGCATGCGCGCCGCCAGGGCGAGCCGGTCGAATACCGCGCGCGCCAGGTGATCGGCGCCGACGGCCCAAGTTCCCTCGTGATCCGCTCCATCTACCCGGATTACCCGCAATCGATCCCCTGGTTTTTCGTCGGGCAGAAATTTCACGACATCATCGAC
>JAAOZY010000382.1 GCA_012274205.1 Betaproteobacteria bacterium | reverse complement strand
CGAGCTGCAGGTGCCGGCGAGCGCGGAGATCGTGCTCGAAGGCGCAATTCAACTCGAAGCGCTGGAAGGGCCCGCCGCCGCAGGCGGGCCAACAGCCTACCAAACGGCCATGGAAGGGCCCGCCGCCGCAGGCGGGCCGACAGCCTACCAAACGGCCCTGGAAGGGCCGTTTGGCGATCACACCGGCTACTACAACGAGCAGGAGCGCTTTCCGGTATTCACCATCGAGCGCATCACCATGCGGCGCGATCCGATCTACCACAGCACCTACACCGGCAAGCCGCCGGACGAACCGGCAGTGCTGGGCGTGGCGCTGAACGAGGTGTTCGTGCCCTTGCTGCAGAAGCAGTTTCCCGAGATCTCGGACTTCTACCTGCCGCCCGAAGGCTGCTCCTACCGGCTCGCGGTGGTGAGCATGAAAAAGCAGTACCCGGGGCATGCCAAGCGCGTGATGTTCGGCATCTGGAGTTTCCTGCGCCAGTTCATGTACACGAAGTTCATCATCGTCACCGACGACGACGTGAACATCCGCGACTGGAAGGAAGTGATCTGGGCGCTGACCACGCGCGTCGATCCGGCGCGCGATACGCTGCTGGCCGAGCGCACGCCGATCGATTATCTCGATTTTGCCAGCCCGGTGTCAGGACTGGGCTCGAAGATGGGCATAGACGCGACCAACAAATGGCCGGGCGAGACCAGCCGCAACTGGGGCACGCCGATCGCGATGGACGCTCAGGTGAAGCGGCGCGTGGATGAACTGTGGAGCAGCCTGAACTTGTAGCCGGGACTTAAGAGTGTCCGCGCGGTAGTGCCGGCGATGGCCGATTGGCGATGACGCGCGCCGTAGGCACGAGCAGTGAAACAGCCCGCGAAAGCTTTACGCGCGGGCGGTCCCAACAATGGCGCGCATCGCAGGCACGAGCCGTGAGAAAGCCGGCGCGAGCTTGATGCGACGGCGCTCCTGCAATCCCGGCGGCCCTTCTACCTTCGTCCGACCAGCAGGCCGATAGCAACGCCGAGCAGCGCGCTGATGCCGGCGAGTTTCCACGGATGCTCGTGCGCGTAGTCGTCGGTCGCGTCCACGGCGGCGCGCGCCTTTTCGCTCGCAGCCTGCTCAAATTCTTCCAGGCGCGCCTTGGCACTGAGCAGGTTTTCCTGGATGCGCGGCTGCAGCGCGGCCAGTTTTTCGCCCGACTGGCCGATGACGGCCTTGAGCAACTGTTCGGTGTCGGCCAGTACGACGCGCATGTCGGCGACCAGCTTTTCGCGTGTCACAGCTTGATATTTGGTGTCCATGATGGCTCCGCGTCTATGGGTTGAAACGCTATTATCGTAGTCCCCGGCGCGCCCCCCGAATTGACTTTGGTCAAGCCGGCCGCATTGGCGCCCGCCCGGGGCGGCGAATACCAGATGACCGGCGTTGCCGGCACTTAGTTCCGCCGGACCGCGCCGCCCGCGTATACCCATTCGAGCAGCGCATCCTGCGCCGGCCGGCCGGCCGCCGCATTCGGGTGGTTGATGAACATAACGACCACGCGCCGGCGTGCGTGCTGGTCGAGCACATAGCCCGCCAGGGTGCGCGCATTGCTGAGCGAACCGGTCTTGATGTGCGCCTGTCCGGCAATCGACTCGAAGCGCAAGCGGCGGCGCATGGTGCCGTCCTCGGCGACCAAGGGCAGCGAGGACATGAGCTCGGGCATCACCGCGCTGTGCCAGGCGTCGAGCAGCAGCCGCGCCATGTGCTCCGCGCTGATGCGCGCCTCGCGCGACAGCCCGGCGCCGTTGTCCATGACCAGTTCGGGGAAATCGAGTTTCTTCTGCTCCAGCCAGGCGCGCAGCACCTGAATCGAGCGCTCGTTGCTTCCGGGCGGCCCGAGCAGCTGCGCGCCCAGCGTGAGGAACAGCTGGCGCGCCATCACATTGTTGCTGTACTTGTTGATGTCGCGCACGAGTTCGGCGCTGCTGGCGGATTCGCCCGTCGCCAGCAGGCGCGCACCGGCCGGTACGGTGCCGTCGCGCCAGCCGCCGCTGATGCTGCCGCCGAGTTCCTGCCACAGCTGCTTGAACACGCCGTAGACGTAGTCCGGCTGCGCCAGCAGGCTCGCGTTCCAGTAATGCTCGCCGCAGCTCGCCGGCATGCTGCCGGTGAAGCTCGCTTTTGCCGATGCGCCGTTGCTGTGGAAATCCGCGCTGATGCCGGCGCGCCAGTCGCCGCAGGGGCCGTCGCCGGCGCGCACCGAGGCGGAAAAGTCGAGGCCGGCCGGCCTGGGCTCGGCAATGACGTTTACGCGCCCGCTGCCGGCGTCCGGCAGGAACTGGAAGCGCACCGCTTTGAAGTTCAGCAGCAGCGCGTCCGGTCCGACGTTGTAGGCGCGCAGCGGCTCACCGTCGAATTTTCCCGGGTCGTAGGCGGCCGCTTCGAAATAGCTGCGGTCCTCGACCAGATCGCCGCGGATTTCGCGCAGACCCAGTGCGCGCAGCCGGCGCAGCAGCAGCCAGAAGTTCTCCAGCGTGAGCTTCGGATCGCCGTAGCCCTTTAGCACCAGGTCGCCCTGAAGGGTGTCTCCCTGCAGCCTGCCGGCGGCATAGGCCTCGGTTTTCCAGGAATAAGTCGGGCCCAGCAGTTCCAGCGCGGCGTAGGTGGTGAGCAGCTTCATCGTGGAGGCTGGGTTCATCGCCTGCGCGGCATTGTGCGCGAGCAGCGGCTTTGCCTCGTCCACGCCCTGCACATAAATGGAGACGGCCGAAAGCGGGACCTGGGCGCGCTTGAGCGCCGCTGCCACCGTGTCCGGCAGCGGCTGCGCGCCGGCGGCGCCGGCAGCGAGCAGCAGCATCAGGAGCAGGAATCTGGGCAGGAATGGTGCGGGGCGCATGGCGGGATCGTGGTTCCGGCCTGCATGATACTTGAAGCCGCCTGCAGCCGAAGTGCAGCGGGCGGGTCCGGCGCGCTCGTCCGACATGTGGCCGGCGCTGCAATTCGACCTGCAGCGACACTTGAATTTACCCGAGACTGGCCCCATAATTAGCACTCGTTGACATTGAGTGCTAACAATCAACGTCCGATTTCTGGCCTCTGGCATAAAGCTAGTAGCCGCTAACTAACCATCAGTCTGGAGGAAATATTCATGAAAATCCGCCCCTTACACGATCGCGTCATCGTCAAGCGCGTTGAAGAAGAACGCAAGACCGCCGGCGGGATCGTCATTCCCGACAACGCCGCTGAAAAGCCGGATCAGGGCGAAGTGATCGCCATCGGTACCGGCAAGGTGATGGAAGACGGCAAAGTGCGCGCGCTGGACGTAAAAGTCGGCGACCGCGTGCTGTTCGGCAAGTATTCGGGCTCCAGCGTGAAAGTCGACGGTGACGAGCTGCTGGTCATGCGCGAAGAAGACATCATGGGTGTAGTCACCAAGTAATCATCAGGCTAAGGCCAGTTTCGGGGGGCGGGCAACAGGCCTTCGGGTCCAAGCACCTGCCGATTCCCCCGGTTCCATTACAAATTCTCAGGAGATATTCAACATGGCTGCAAAAGACGTACGCTTTCATGATTCGGCTCGTGCCAGGATGGTCGTTGGCGTCAACACCCTCGCCGATGCGGTAAAAGTGACCCTCGGCCCGAAAGGACGCAACGTAGTGCTGGAGCGCTCCTTCGGCTCCCCCACCGTGACCAAGGACGGTGTGTCCGTGGCCAAGGAAATCGAGCTCAAGGACAAATTCGAGAACATGGGCGCGCAGATGGTGAAGGAAGT
>JAAOZY010000381.1 GCA_012274205.1 Betaproteobacteria bacterium | reverse complement strand
GCATGGCGCCCGATCCCGCGCTGGAGCCGCAAGTAACCATTACCAAGCGTGGCGAAAACAAGGTGGAGGAATACCGCGTCAACGGTAAGCTCTACGCGATGAAAGTCACGCCACCCAATGGCCCGCCCTATTTTCTGGTGGACGAGGCCGGCAACGGCGTCATGAGCCGGCGCGACTCGCTCGACTCGGGGCTGCGCGTGCCGCAGTGGGTGATTCATTCTTTTTGAACCGGGTGGCGAATCCAGGGTAGTGCGTGAGGGGTAATCCCGCGCCGCCGCGTCTCCCCTGGCTCCTCGCCCCATGCCCGCATGTCCGTCTTCACCCCGGTCACCCCCGAGCAGCTGTCCATATGGCTGGCGCAGTACCGCCTGGGCACGCTGGTGCAGCTGCAGGGCATCGCCGCGGGCATAGAGAACACAAACTATTTCGTCAGCACCACCAGCGGACGTTTCGTGCTGACGCTGTTCGAAAAGCTCAGCGCGGCGGAACTTCCGTTCTATCTTGGATTGATGGCGCATCTGGCACAGCAAGGCATAGCCAGCCCGGCTCCGGCGACGGATCTGAACGGGCGCATGTTTTCCGAACTCAACGGCAAGCCTGCGGCGCTGATGACGCGGCTGGCCGGCGAAGCCGTCATGGCGCCGGCGCCGGCGCATTGCGCCGAAGTCGGCAGGGCGCTGGCCGACATCCACCTCGCCGGCCGCACCTACCCGGGCAAACTGGACAACCCGCGCGGACCGCGCTGGTGGAACGAGGCCGCGGCACAGGTGAGCCCCTTCCTCGATGCGCCGCGCGCCGCTCTGCTGCGCGCGGAGCTGGCGTTCCAGGCGCAGCACGGCAGTGCGGGCCTGCCGCGCGGACCGATCCACGCGGACCTGTTTCGCGACAACGTGCTGTTCGCCGGCGCGCACATCGGCGGCGTAATCGACTTCTACTTCGCCGGCGTCGATTATCTGCTGTTCGACGTGGCGGTCACACTCAACGACTGGTGCGTGCGCGCGGGCGGCGAGATCGACCCGGCGCGCGCGCTTGCGCTGCTGCGCGCCTACCACGCGCGGCGGCCGTTTTCCGCGGCCGAGCACGCCGCCTGGCCGCAGATGCTGCGCGCCGCAGCGCTGCGCTTCTGGCTGTCGCGGCTGTACGACTTCTACCTGCCGCGCCCGGGCGAACTGGTGCACGCGCACGACCCGGAGCACTTCCGCCGCATCCTGGAACTGCGCATCGCCCACACGGGCGACGCGCCCTGGGTCGGGGACGCGTGACATGAATACCGTCCCCGCGGGCAAGGGCTGGAACTGGGTGCTGATCGGCTTCACGCTGTTTCGCAAGAGTCCGGTCACCTGGGCGTTCCTTTCGCTGTCATACATCATGCTGATGCAACTCCTGGGCATGATCCCGGTGCTCGGCTGGCTTGCCGCGACCATACTAATCCCTGGCTTTTCGGCGAGTTTCATGATCGCCAGCCGCGAACTCGACCAAGGGCGCCGCCTGCGCATGGACCTGCTGTTCGCCGGATTCAAGTCCAACTTGCCGGCACTGCTGCGCCAGGGCGGCCTATATCTTTCGAGCGGGCTCGCCATCCTCGGGCTGTCCGCGCTGATCGACGGCGGCATGCTGGCGCAACTGATGGTGATGGGCACAAAACCACCTCCCGCAGCGTTCGAGGAGGGCGCGCTCGCAGCGGCGGCGCTGCTCGCCGCTGCGTTGTACCTGCCGGTGCTTGCGGCCTTCTGGTTCGCGCCGGCGCTTTCGGCATGGCGCAATCTGCCGGCACTGCAGGCGCTGTTCTACAGTTTTTTCGCGGCCATGAGCAACTGGCGCGCGTTCCTCGCCTATGGCCTGGCGGTGATGGTGCTGAGTGCGGCCTGCAGCTTTGTGCTGTTCGCGCTCGCGCTGCTGCTGCGCGTCGTGCTCGGCAACAGCTCGCAGAACGCATTCGTGCTGGCGATGCTGCCGGTCATGCTGACCTACGTTCCGACGCTGTTTGCGAGCTTCTACGCCAGCTATCGCGACGTGTTCCCCGAGTCCGGATCCGGTGCGGAACCGGCCGTGGACGCAAGCTGAGCAGGATGCCGATGAGCGCCAGACTGCGCGAAATCCCGTACAACTACACCTCGTTCTCCGACCGCGAGATCGTTCTGCGCCTGCTCGGCGAAAAGGCCTGGGGCACGCTGCATGAACTGCGCGCGGAGCGCAGGACCGGCCGCTCGGCGCGCATGCTGTACGAGGTGCTGGGCGATATCTGGGTGGTGTCGCGCAACCCCTATCTGCAGGACGACCTGCAGGACAACCCGGCGCGGCGCGCGGCGCTGATCGCGGCCATGCGCCACCGCCTGGACGAAATCGAAAAGCGCCGCCTGCAGCATCTCGACGAGGCGGGAACGGAGAGCGAAGCCGGGGCGCAGCAGGCCGTGCGCGCCGAGCGCGTCACCTTCCTGCTCGAGCGCGGGCGCGAAGCGGTCGACGCCTTCGCCGCCGGGTTTGCCAGGGTGGCGGCGCTGCGGCGCCAGTCGCTCAGGAAATTGGCCCGCAGCACGCACCGCGACAACATTCAGTTCGACGGCCTCGCGCGCGTCTCCCACGTCACCGACGCCACCGACTGGCGCGTGGAATATCCCTTCGTCGTGATCCATCCCGACCGCGAAGACGAAGTCGCCGCACTGGTGCGCGACTGCATCGAGCTCGGGCTCACCATTATTCCGCGCGGGGGCGGCACCGGCTATACCGGCGGCGCGGTGCCGCTGACCGAGTGGTCGGCGGTGATCAATACCGAGAAGCTCGATGAGCTGGGCAAAGTCGAGAAAAGCTGGCTGCCGGGCGTGCTGCAGCCGGTCGCGACCATACGCTGCGGCGCGGGCGTGGTCACCAAGCGCGTGATGGAGGCGGCGGAGGCCGCGGGCCACGTGTTCGCAGTCGATCCGACCTCGGCCGACGCTTCCTGCATCGGCGGCAACGTCGCCATGAATGCCGGGGGCAAGAAAGCGGTGCTGTGGGGCACTGCACTGGACAATCTGCTCTCCTGGCGCATGGTCGACGCCAACGGCTACTTTCTGGAAGTCACGCGCCTCGCCCACAACCTGGGCAAGATCCACGATGCCGAACTCGCGCGCTTCCAGGTCCAGCGCTACCGCCGCGACGGCAGCACGCCCCACGGCGAGCCCGAAATCCTGGAAATCCCGGGCTCGCGCTTTCGCAAAACCGGCCTGGGCAAGGACGTCACCGACAAATTCCTTTCCGGCCTGCCCGGCATACAGAAGGAAGGCTGCGACGGCATCATCACCTCGGCACGCTTCATCCTGCACCGGATGCCCGCGGCGATCCGCACGGTGTGCCTGGAGTTCTTCGGCCAGGTGCGCGATTCGGTGCCGGCCATCGTCGAGATCAAGCAATACCTGGACCGGCGCGCCGACGCCGCGCCGGCCTCGCCCCGGGTGCTGCTCGCCGGCCTGGAGCACATGGACGAGCGTTACCTGAAGGCGGTGGGATACGCCACCAAGGCGAAGCGCCAGCCCGGCGGCGCCGGCCGGCCGAAGATGGTGCTCATCGGCGACATCGTCGGCGACGACGAGGACGCGGTGGCGGCGGCCGCCTCGCAGGTGGTGCGCATCGCCAATGCGCGCGGCGGCGAAGGCTTCGTCGCGGTTTCGGCCGAGACGCGGCGCAAGTTCTGGCTCGATCGCGCGCGCACCGCCGCCATCGCCAAGCACACCAATGCGTTCAAGATCAACGAGGACGTGGTCATTCCGCTCGCGCGCCTGGGCGATTATTCCGACGGCATCGAGCGCATCAACATCGAGCTGTCGATCGCGAACAAGCTGGCGCTGCTCGATGCGCTGGACGAGTATTTCCAGGGCGAGCTGCCGCTGGCGCAGCACGGCGAGACGCTGCCGGCGCCCGAGTTCCTCGGCGACCGGCGCGAAGCCGCGCGCGAGCTGATCGCCGGCACGCGCACGCGCTGGCGCTATCTGCTCGACCACCTCGACCTGCCGGTGGCCGAGGCGCGCGCCGACACCGTGCCCGGCCTGGCTGCGGTCACCCACGCCAGGCGCAGCGTGTTCTCGCTGCTGCAGGACCACAGCGTGCGCGTGTCGTGGAAGGACGAAGTGCTCACCGGGCTGGAGCAGCTGTTCGACGGGCTGGTATTCCGCCACATCCTCGAGGGCTGCCGCGCGATTCACCAGAGCGTGCTCAAAGGGCGCGTGTTCGTGGCGCTGCACATGCACGCCGGCGACGGCAATGTGCACACCAACATCCCGGTGAACTCCGACAACTACGACATGCTGCGCCAGGCCAATGCCGCAGTCGCGCGCATCATGCGCCTGGCAAAATCGCTGGACGGCGTGATCTCGGGCGAGCACGGCATCGGCATCACCAAACTCGAATACCTCGATGCGAACGAAGTCGAAGCCTTCCGCCGCTACAAGGAAAAGTGCGACCCGCAGGGCCGCTTCAATGCCGGCAAGCTGCTCGCCGGCGGCGACCTGCGCAATGCCTACACCCCGAGCTTCAGCCTGATCGGCGCCGAATCGCTGATCATGGAGCAGTCCGAAACCGGCAGCATCGCCGCCTCGATCAAGGACTGCCTGCGCTGCGGCAAGTGCAAGCCGGTGTGCGCGACCCACGTGCCGCGCGCCAACCTGCTCTACAGCCCGCGCAACAAGATTCTCGCGACCTCGCTCCTGATCGAGGCGTTCCTGTACGAAGAGCAGACGCGGCGCGGCATATCGCTCAGGCATTTCGACGAGTTCGGCGACGTCGCCGATCACTGCACCGTGTGCCACAAGTGCGCCAATCCCTGCCCGGTGGACATCGATTTCGGCGACGTCTCGATTGCAATGCGCAACGTGCTGCGCAAACAGGGCAAGAAGAAATTCAATCCCGGCACCGCGGCCTCGATGCTGTTCCTCAACGCGACCAACCCCAATACCATCAAGCTCGCGCGCACCGCGATGATCGAATGGGGCTACCTGGCGCAGCGGCTCGCCTACCGCGCGGCAAAGGCGTTCGGCCTCGCCCAGCGCCAGACGCGGCGCCCGCCGGCGACCGTGGGGCGGCCCGCCCTGCGCGCGCAAGTGGTGCATTTCATCAACAAACCGATGCCGGGCAAACTGCCCAAACGCACTGCGCGTGCGCTGCTCGACCTCGAGGACCGGCATATCGTGCCCATCATCCGCGACCCCGCGCGCGCGGCGGAGGACTCGGATGCGGTGTTCTACTTTCCCGGTTGCGGCTCCGAGCGCCTGTTCAGCCAGGTGGGGCTGGCGACGCAGGCGATGCTGTATGCAATCGGTGCGCAGTGCGTGCTGCCGCCGGGCTATCTGTGCTGCGGCTATCCGCAGACCGCCGCGGGCGAGGAGGACGCCGGCAGACGCATCATCACCGACAACCGCGTGCTGTTCCACCGCGTCGCCAACACCCTCAATTACCTCGACATCAAGACCGTGATCGTGTCCTGCGGCACCTGCATGGATCAGCTGCAGAAATACGAATTCGACAAGATCTTCCCCGGCTGCCGCCTGCTCGACATCCACGAATACCTGCTGGAGAAGG
>JAAOZY010000380.1 GCA_012274205.1 Betaproteobacteria bacterium | reverse complement strand
GTCGCGGTGAGGCCCGCCATGCCGGTGCCGGCCTCGTTGGTAACGGTGAAATTCACCACTGGCGGGCTGTTGATGGTCACGCTGGTGACGCCCACGCTGAGTGTCGTCGAAGCTGCCAGCGCTGCGGTGGCCCCGGTCGCCGATGTCGGCCCGCCACCGGTAGCAGCAGCGCTGCTGGACGAACCACCGCCGCCTCCGCAGGCCGCCAGAGTCAGAGTCAGCACACCCGCAGCCAATCCAAGGAGGGACTTCCCGCAAACAGGGAAAAGGTTAATCCATGCAATTGACGATCTATACTTGTTCATAGCTGCCCTTTTCACGCGGAACCCCCCACGCCCAAATAATATCGCCCCGATACCGACGGTAACCGCGTGCCGGTTCCTGCTGGAGCCGGGGTCGTGACCGCTGATGCCCCAAAGCAAGCCAAATACACTGCGCATTCCGTAGTCGGCACACTGCTATGAGAACCGTTATGGATGCTAATTCAGATTAGCCCGGCTTGCAAATGCAATCGCGTGCATCATTGCTGGGGGCGTCATTTGCCTGCTCGCTGCTTTGCCATCTCCTCCAGTTTGGCTTCGGAGGCCTTGTTCGGCTTCGCCATTATCTGTCCCTTTATGCCTTCGTATATCCATGCGGGGAGAACCTGGTGGGTAACAAGGTGCGCCTTGGTCAGGTAGGGGCGCCCCGCGATGATCTTGTCCGCTTCCGCGGTGCCGATGCCCGGCAGTTTCATCAATTCCGCCTTGCTTGCGCTATTGATGTCCACGATCTTGGGCGCGGCAGTCGCCTTGGCGCTCTTCTTCACCGGCTTGGCCTTGTCGGTCGATTTGGTTTCGCTTGTCGCTGCAGGCTTGCTTTCGGCAGCCGCGGACAGGTTTGCATACAAGGACAAGCTGATAGCTATCACCACTGTGCTCAGGATGCGGTGTTGCATGTCATGACTCCAGGTTCGGTTGCAAAGATTGTTTATAGGAAACCTGAGTTGCCTTGTCAACAAGGCGTGTCGCCTCAAGTGCCAAAAAAACACGACCCGGTGGCGTCGCCGCCCCGGGTCGTGTGGTACTGATTCTGCTGCTCCGGGGCCGGCGAACCGTGCCCCGGTCGTACTAGCGTGACCTCTCGGCCTCGCTCTTAGTTCGTCGGGTGCAGCGTCTTGATATCCGCCACTTTGCCCGCGAGGTGACACAGCGTGCACTGCTCGGACTTAGCCAGTGCCGCGGTTCGTGCGCCGTAGACCGTGCCACCGTTCGACTCCATATGCTGCTTGGCCAGGTCGGTATCGTGGCAGGCAAAGCAGGCAGTCGCGATCGGCGAAATCACCAGATTCGTGCCGGCGCCAGCCGTGAGCGTACCTCCGGTAGCGCTAGCGGCATAGCTTGGGCCCGCGCCGTAGGTAGCTGCAGTACCGGTAACGTCCACGTAAGGCGAATTGATGTACTTCGTCAGCAATCCGGCGGCGTCGGTCTTCGTGCTGTCGTATACCCCTACGCCCACGGTCCGGTACAAGCGATTCGGCAAGGCACTGGCCGATGCGCTGGCACTGAAGTCATAGGTGCCGGGCAGATGGCAGGTTTCGCAGCGGCTCAGGATGCCGGGGTAGCCGATGTCCGCAAATGACTTGCCGACCTCGGACGCATGCCAGGTGAAAGGCTTGGCGCGCTTGTCTGCCGCATGGATCGCGTGGACGAAGTAGGCCGAGTCAGCCGACCAGCCACCGCTGGTCTGGTTCGGCCGGTGGCACCAGGAGCAGGTGGAACCGTCGTTGCGCTGACCCGCGTGGAACGCCTCGCCCGTGAACAGGCCGAGTTCCTTGTGGCACTTGTTGCACAGCGCATCGTCGACGATAGCGCGGCGGCCGGTAAAGCCAGTGCCGACTACCTGCTTATCGGGCGTGACGACGATCAGGCCGCCGGCCTTGTTTTCCGTCCCCGCGACGAGGGTCGAAGTGGTGACGCCGAAACGGGTCTGGCTGAAGGTGTTGTTGCTTGAAAGGACCTCGGCCACATTGGTCTGGGTCAACGGCGGCGTGGTACCGAGGTTGTAGGTATAGCCCATGCCGCCGGTGAACATGACGGCGTTGGTTACCTGTACACCGGTCAACGTGGCGGTGTAATAGCCGTCCGCGTCAGGCGCGCTCAAGGTGCCGGCGCTGGTGCCTGTGGCCTTGCCGTTCCAGATGCTCTTCAGCCAGCCGGAAGCATTGGCGTTGAAGTCCGCCGGAGCGGTGATGCCGTCCTGAGCTACCGCCCAGACGAAGTACAGGCTGGGCGCACCGACGAAGTTGTCCCAGATCTCGGTCTTTGTCGCGCTGGACACGTTGAGGTCCTTCCTTGCGCCGTTCTGCAGCATCCGGAAAACGATCACCGGCTGCTTGCTCGAATTGAGCGAGACGCTCTTGATGTCGTAATCGACCTTGATCGCGCCCGGGGGCAGATTGTCGCGGTTCGACGCAATCCATGCCGCATTTGTATATGCGCTCTTGTCGGAGCCCGAGTAGGTAAGCGAGTTCTTCAAATTCGGCGGGGTGATGGGAAGGTGATACACCGACTTGATCGACGCCGCATCGTGGCACAGGGTGCATTTGCTGTCGTCCGCTTGCGCGCCGCCCACGTGGCCCCAGGTATTGTTGGCGCCGGTGGTCGGATTGTGGCTGTTGTTTGTACCCGTGCCCTTGGCAAAATCGATACCGTCATGGCAGGCGCCGCAGGCGAGCCGGCTCGGCACTGCCTGGTAGTTGGTGGCCTGCGGTGCGACCTTGGGCGCGGTGTTGTCATGGCACTTGTCGCAATTGCGGATGTCCATCGGGAACTTGGTTTCGTTCAGCAGCACGCCGCCGAAATTGTAGTGCTGCTTGATCAGCTCTTCGCCTTTATGGACGCGGTGAATCAGGACCGGGAAGTCGCCGACAGTCACACCGTCTGCAACATAAGTCGATTTCGCGACGCCTTTGCTGTCCACGCCGAAATCATTGTTCGTAGACACCGTGTTCGTCCGCCCGTACTTGCGCTGGTCGGTGTGGCAGACCACGCAGTATTTCGGATCGTAGCGGCTGCCGCTGTGGAAACTGGCGCTGTCAGTACCGGGAATGCCGCCAAGCTTGGCATGGCATTCTTCGCAACTGACTTTGTCGACGATCAGACGCTGGGTGATGGTGGCGTCCGCTGGATCGACTGCTTTGCCTGTGGCCGGGATGAAATCGTAGACCACGTTGAGCGGATTCGTCATCGCCACGGCGGCGGTGGCGGAGGTCGAGCCGTCGGGAGTGTTGGTGCCGGTTCCCGGAGCATTGCCCGAGATCTGGATCGTCAGGCGGTGCACCAGGGTCGGATCATAGGTCAGATCGCCCAGGTCGGCGGCGACGTTCGGTGCCGTCAGCGTGGCTGCGGCAACGGCGTCTTTCACTTTCTTGACGTCGCGATAGAAGCAATAGGTGTAGGTGCCGTTCTTGTTGTCGGTCAGCGTGCC
>JAAOZY010000379.1 GCA_012274205.1 Betaproteobacteria bacterium | reverse complement strand
TCGGCGCCGCGCCGCGCCAGCGCGGCAGCAGCGAGGCGTGGATATTGATTGCGCCCAGGCGCGTCAGCGCGAGCGCCGGTTCCGGCAGGATCAGGCCATAGGCCGCAACGACCATCAGGTCTGCGCCGAGCGCGCGCAGGCGTACATGCGTCTGCGCGTCCTTCAGGTTGGCGGGCTGAAATAGCTCCAGGCCCAGCTCCTGCGCCAGCACTTTTACCGCGCCGGGCGCAAGCCGCAGTCCGCGGCCCGTGGGCCGGTCGGGCTGGGTCAGCACCAGGGCGATGTCGTGCCCCGCGCCGTGCAGCGCAGCCAGCGCGCGCGCGGCGAACTCGGGAGTGCCGGCAAAAATGAGGCGCATGCGCGCGGGCTGGGGCCGATCAGGCGCTCTGGCGCTGCTGCTTGAGCATCTTGGCGCGAATGCGCGTCTGTTTGAGGCGCGACAGATATTCGACGAACACCCTGCCCTTGAGATGGTCCATCTCGTGCTGTATGCACACCGAAAGCAGGCCACCCGCTTCCGTAGTGAAGCTCTGGCCGTCCAGGCCCAGCGCGCGCACCACGATATGCTCGGCGCGCGCGACTTTGTCGTATATGCCCGGCACTGACAGGCAACCCTCTTCGCAGTCGGATTCGCCCGCGGCGGCGATGATCTCCGGGTTGATCAGCGCGAGCAGCTGATCGTGGGTTTCCGAGATGTCGATGACGATGACTTGCCTGTGTACGTCCACCTGGGTCGCGGCCAGTCCTACGCCGGGCGCGGCGTACATGGTTTCGGCCATGTCGGCCACCAGGCGGCGGATAGCGTCGTTCACCTCTGCCACCGGCGCGGCGATCTTGTGCAGGCGCGGGTCGGGGTAGCGCAGGATGTGTAGGCGAGACATAAAGACTTGCTAATTGAACGGATTAGGTGCTAAATTTAATGAAGTCTATAAAAAGCATGCTAGACTTTATATGATTCAGCCCTCTATTTAGATAGGTTCGAGGCTCCTATGCGCAAGTCTATCATAGTCGCAACGCTCGCCGCGGCCCTGGCGGCCACACCCCTCATGGCTCAGCAGCGAGCACCGCAAGGGCTGCAGGACAATGCCCCCGACCGCTATGTCGTCGTCAAGGGCGACACGCTGTGGGGCATCGCCGCGAAGTTTCTCAAGGATCCCTGGCGCTGGCCGGAGATGTGGAGACTGAACGCGCAAGATGTCAAGAATCCCCACCTGATCTATCCTGGGGACGTAATCGTCCTCGATCGCAGTGGACCAAATCCGGAACTCAAGATCGACATGGGCGAAACGGTGAAGCTCGAGCCGCGTGTGCGCGTCGAGAAGACGGACCGGCTGGCAATTCCGAGCATACCCCCCAGTGTCATCGAGCCTTTCCTGTCGCGTCCGCTGGTCATAGAACCCGACGGCCTGGACCATGCGCCGCGCATCATTGCCGCACAGGCGGATCGCGTGTACCTGGGCTCCGGCGACGTGGCCTATGTCAGCGGCATCAAGGACGCGAAAATCGACAGCTTGTGGCAGATATACCGGCCGGGCAAGCCGCTGGTCGACCCCGAGAGCCAGAAGACGCTGGGCTACGAGGCGGTGTTCCTCGGCGACGGTCGCGTTACCAGGGCCGGGGACCCGGCGACCATCAAGATTTTCGCCGCGCGCCAGGAGATAGGCACGGGGGACCGGCTGGTCGCCGCCGGACCGCTGACGCTCAAGAGTTATGTTCCGCATGCGCCGGACAGGCAGATCCACGGCCGCATCATCGCCACTACCGGTGGCTTGCGCGAAACCGGCCCGCAGAACGTGGTCACGCTGAACAAGGGCAGGATCGATGGCCTCGAGAACGGCAATGTGCTCGCCCTGCTGCGCCTCGGGCGTACCGTGTCGACGACGACGCCGAGCACCAGGTGGTTCCGCGCCGACCAGGTCGAGGTCACCAAGCTGCCGGACGAGCGCTACGGCCTGGTTTTCGTTTTCCGCACCTTCGACCATGTTTCCTTTGCGCTGGTGATGTCGGCCAGCCGGCCGGTGCTGCTCGACGACGTGGTGACTACACCTTAAGCCGGACAAAGCGGGACCAGGCAAAATGCCTCCGGCCGGGAAAGAGCCTTTATCCCGCGAACAAAGGGGGGATGCACCTCCCCTTGTCCCCCGAGCGGACTTTCCTCTCAGAGGGGATCGAGACCTGCGGGGTGTAATTGCCCCCGCGCCTGCCCCATGTCCGGAACGCGATGCAGCCCGACGCTGATCTCGCGGCGTGGATCAGGCTCAGCCTGGTGCCGGGCCTGGGCGGTCAGGGCATGCGCAAACTGCTCGGCGCTTTCGGCCTGCCGCAGCAAGTGCTCGCCGCCGGCCGCGGCGCGCTCACCCGCATCGTTTCGGCGGACGTGGCTGCCCACCTGCTGTCGGACCGGGATGCGGCGGCAGTCGACGCAGCGCTGCAATGGGCCGCAGCAGACGGGCACGCCGTGCTCACGCTGGCGGACGCCGACTACCCGCGGTCGCTGCTCGAAACGCCGGACCCGCCGGCGTTTCGAGCAGCGACCGCGGGTAGTCGGCGTCCGCCAGCGTGAGCACGGCGTGCCCGTCTGCTGCGGCCCATTGCAGCGCTGCGTCGACTGCCGCCGCATCCCGGTCCGACAGCAGGTGGGCAGCCACGTC
>JAAOZY010000378.1 GCA_012274205.1 Betaproteobacteria bacterium | reverse complement strand
TCGGTGGGCGCGACCATCCAGAACTATTTCGCGAGCAAGCAGCCGGTGCTGACCGACGCACCGCCCAGCGACCTCGTTCTGACGGTGGGTGCAGCGCCAGCGTTCACTGCCGCGCCGGACAAGACGGCAGCGGATGCTGCTGCAGCCGACAAGGTCGCGGCAGACGCAGCTGCGAAAGCCGAGGCAGACGCAGCCGCAGCCGCCGCCGCAGCCGCAGCCGCGGCTGCCGCCGCCGGTCAGCCGGCTACAGGCCAACCGGCTACAGGTCAGCCGCTTGCCGGTGCGGGCGCAAGCTCACTGCCACTTTGCAGTGCTAGCGGAATACCGAGCGCGCAACAACAACCGGGAGCCAATTGCAGGCTCAATTAGCAAGCGTTCGCCTCGAACATCAGGCCGCCCTTTCAGGGGCGGCCTTTTTCTTTCGAGTGGCGTGTTGTGCGCCACTCATGCGCTGCAGCGCACGCGTCCGCGTGGATGCTGCGGTTCAGACCAGTATGTGTCTGAGCCAGTCGCCGATGGCGCCGATTTCCTCGGGGCACACCGAATGCTGCATGCGGTACTCGTGCCATTCGAGCGCATAGCCCTGCTGCAGCAGCAGGTCGCGCGAGGCCTGGGCGCGGGCGAGGGCGATCATCGGATCGGCCGTACCGTGCGCCATGAATATCGGCAGCTGGCGATTGGCGGGATTCGCCTCCGCCGCGAGCGTGCCGGCGAGCGGCACATAGGTCGACAGCGCCATCAGGCCCGCAAGTCGTTCGCCATGGCGCAAGCCTGTCTGCAGCGCGATCGCGCCGCCCTGGGAAAAGCCGGCGAGCACGATGCGGCCGGCGGCGATGCCGCGCGATTTCTCCTGCGCAAGCAGGGCTTCGACGCTTTGCTGCGAGGCGCGCACGCCGGCCTCGTCCTCGCGCCGGATGGCCGCGTCGCTGATGTCGTACCAGGCGCGCATCACGTAGCCGCCGTTGATGCTGACCGGCATCATCGGCGCATGCGGAAAAATGTAGCGCACCGCCAGCGGCAGTTCGATTTCATCGACCAGGGGCACGAAATCGTTGCCGTCGGCGCCGAGGCCGTGCATCCAGATGATGCTGGCTGCGGGCCGGGGCGCGGTTTCGATCTCTATCGTTTCCAGCGCCGGCGCGCTCACGGCTGCGGATCCTTCTTCGCCCGGATCGCCGATTTCGGGCGGAACGCCTTGATCACTTCTTCGCGCGTCTCGATATACGGCCCGCCGATGAGGTCGATGCAGTAGGGCACGGCGGCGAAGATGCCCGGCACGATCTGTTTGCCCTCCTTGTCCTTCAAGCCCTCGAGCGTCTCCCTGATCGACTTCGGCTGGCCAGGCAGGTTGATAATGAGGCTGCCGCTGGCTCCGGCGCCGCCAGTGCGCCGGTAGCGGATCACCGCGACCTGGCGCGACAGGATGGCGGTGGGCACGAATTCCAGGCTGATCCGGCGCATCTGCTCGCCGAATCCGGGCATGGGTTTGTCGGCGACCGCCAGCGTCGCTTCGGGCGTCACATCGCGCAATGCGGGGCCGGTTCCTCCGGTGGTGAGCACCAGGTGGCAGCCGGCGCGATCCACGAGCTCGATCAGCGCCGCTTCGATCGCCGGCGCCTCGTCCGGGATCAGGCGCTTCTCCGTGCGCCATGCGGGCGCCGCGATCGCCCGTCCGAACCAGTCCTCCAGCGCCGGTATGCCTTCGTCCCGGTAGACGCCGGCCGAGGCGCGGTCGCTGACCGAGACCAGTCCGATTACCAGCATTTCGGTGTTGTCAGGCATCGGCTTGGGCCTCCCCGCTTATGGTTTCGCGCAACAGACGGAACAGTTCACGATAGCTCCTGGGCGGCAGCGACGCGCTCTGCTCGCGCCGCGCGTTGCGGATCAGGGTGCGCAGTTGCTGGCTGTCCGCGCCCGGGAATTCGCTGAGGAAGCGAGCCAGTGCCGGGTCTCCGGCCATCAGCTCGTCGCGCCAGCGCTCTATGGCGTGCAGCTGCGCCGTATGTTCGCGACCCTGGCCGCGCCACGCCTCCAGCTGTTCGCGTATCGGCGTTGCGTCGATATCGCGCATCAGACGGCCGATGAATTGCAGCTGCCGGCGCAGCGCCTCGTGCTTGCGCGCGAGGCGCCGTGCTTCGTTCACCGCGTCCAGCAGCGATTCGGGCAGCTGCATGGATTCCAGCTGCTGATCGTTGAGTTCGGCCAGCTGTGCGCCCAGTTGCTGCAGCGCCAGCATGTCCTTCTTCTTGCGCGTCTTGCTGGTCGGTTCGTCCTGGTCGTCTTGCATGGGGCCGGGTGGGGAAAGTTCGAACTGCTATGATAACGGCTTTTTCAGGCGGCACACCATGTGCACACTTATGGCCAAGACCACAATTCTGCGACAAGCACGGCGATGACAACCGCACGCTTTACCTATCCGCTGGACACGCTCAGGCAGATCGCCCTGGACCTGCTGCGCCAGGGCGCCGCGCAGGGCGCGAGCGCCTGCGAAGCCGATGTATCCGAGGGCTACGGCCAGACCGCGGTGGTCAGGAAGGGCGAGGTCGAGAACATCGAGTACAACCGCGACAAGAGCATAGGCTTCACCGCCTACCTCGGCCAGCGCAAGGGCTTCGCCAGCAGCTCGGATTTCTCGCCCAGGGCGCTCGCCGACACGGTTTCGGCGGCGGTCAGCATCGCGCGCTTCACCGCGAGCGACGACTGCGCCGGCCTCGCCGAACCCGGGATGATGGCGCGCGAAATCCATGACCTCGATCTGTTTCATCCCTGGGACCTGCCGATCGAGCAGGCGATCGAGCATGCGCGCGCCTGCGAGGCTGCGGCGTTCGCGCTGGACCCGCGCATCGTCAACTCCGAGGGCGCAGGCGTGTCGACCCAGCAGCACCAGTTCGTGGTGGCCAATTCGAACGGTTTTGCCGCGGGCTATCCGACCACGCGCCATTACCTGTCGTGCGCGGTGATCGCAGCGCAGAACGGGGCGATGCAGCGCGATGACTGGTACGCGGAGGCGCGCGACGCACGCGACCTGCCTCGAGGCGATGCGCTCGGACGCTATGCCGGGCAGCGCGCGCTGGCGCGCCTGAACAGCCGCAAGCTGAAGACGATGAAAGTGCCGGTGCTGTTCGAAGCGCCGATGGCAAGTGGCCTGATCGCGAGCTTTGTCGGCGCGGTGAGCGGCGGCAGCCTGTATCGCAAGACCTCGTTCCTGCTCGACAGCCTGGGCAAGCAGGTGTTCTCGCCGCTGGTGCAGCTCTCCGAGCAGCCGCACCTGAAGAAAGGGCTCGCCAGCGGCTGCTTCGACGACGACGGCGTCGCCACGCAGACGCGCGAGATCGTGAAGGACGGCGTGCTGCAGGGCTACTTCCTCGGGACGTACTCCGCGCGCAAGCTCGGCATGACCAGCACCGGCAATGCCGGCGGCAATCATAATCTGATACTGCAGGGCGGCGATCTCGACCTGCCCGGGCTGCTGAGGAAAATGGGGCGCGGCCTGTTAGTCACCGACCTGATGGGGCAGGGCATCAATATGGTCACCGGCGATTACTCGCGCGGCGCGGCCGGATACTGGGTCGAAGGCGGGGAAATCCGCTACCCGGTGGAGGAGATCACCATCGCCGGCAATCTGCGCGACATGTTCAAGGGCATCGTCGCGGTGGGCAAGGATCAGCTCACGCGCGGGTCGCGCCGCAGCGGCTCCATCCTGATCGACAGCATGACCATAGCCGGCAACTGAGCTGATCCCTGTTTGAACGCCGGCCAGCAGGCCCCGGGCCACGAGCGAGCGGCGCGCGCCGGTCTGGCCCGAGCCCAGGTCGATGTGCCAGTCGAAATGCTGCCGCGCGCGCCGGTGGGGGCAGTGTGCAATGCCAGCATGCGCTCCGGGCGCCGCCTCGCCGGCAACGGTGAGCGTCGCATTCAAGGCTAAATCCTTGGCGTTTATAGGGTGAAATCCCCTATAATGCCCCCGCCGCGGACGCGAATGCCGGCGGCAAAAAAGAGGCCTGAAGTCCTCGCCTGCATTTGAGAGGAGCTCCCGTGAAAGCATTGCTCAAGTTGTCCCGTCTCATCGACGCGTTAAACAACCTCGTCGGCCGGCTCAGCTATTGGCTGATTCTGGTCGCCGTGCTGGTCAGCGCGGGGAACGCCACCGTGCGCTATCTCTTCGACAGGAGTTCGAACGCCTGGCTCGAAATCCAGTGGTATCTGTTCTCCGCGGTGTTCCTGTTTTGCGCCGGCTATACCCTGCTGCACAATCAGCATGTGCGCATCGACGTCGTCACCTCGCACCTGTCCAGGCGCGGGCGCGCCTGGATCGACCTACTGGGGACGCTGTTCTTCCTGCTGCCGATGGCGATCGCCATCATGTGGATGTCCTGGCCGGTGTTTGTCCAGGCGTATGAACTCAACGAGCTTTCGAGCAATGCCGGCGGCCTCACCGTGTGGCCGGCGCGGCTGATGGTTCCGGTCGGTTTTTTCCTGCTGATCCTGCAGGGGTTCTCGGAGCTGATCAAGCGCATCGCGTTCCTGCTCGGCTTGATTCCGGATCCAGCCGAAAAGGACGAAGGCCCGAGCGCGGAAGAGCAGCTGGCCGAGGCGCTGCGCAAGGAACGGGGGGAAGTAGCGTGATTGAATTGCTGAGCCATAATATGGCGCCGGTAATGTTCGGCGCGCTGGTGTTTTTCCTGCTGCTCGGCTACCCGGTGGCGTTTTCGCTTGCCGCCAACGGCATTCTGTTCGGACTCATCGGCGTCGAACTGGGATTGCTGCACCCCTCGCTGTTCCAGGCGCTGCCGCAGCGCGTCTGGGCGGTGATGTCAAACGACACTCTTCTCGCGGTGCCATTTTTTACGTTCATGGGCCTGATTCTGGAGCGCAGCGGCATGGCCGAGGACCTGCTCGATACCATCGGCCAGTTGTTCGGCCCATTGCGCGGCGGCCTCGCTTTCGCCGTGATATTTGTCGGTGCGCTGCTCGCCGCGACCACCGGCGTGGTAGCTGCCTCCGTAATCTCGATGGGCCTGATTTCCCTGCCCATCATGCTGCGCTATGGCTATGACCGGCGCTTCGCCAGCGGCGTGATCGCCGCCTCGGGCACGCTGGCGCAGATCATTCCGCCCTCGCTGGTGCTGATCGTCATGGCCGACCAGCTGGGCAAGTCGGTGGGCGACATGTACGCCGGCGCTTTCATCCCGGGGCTGTGCCTCGCCGGCTTGTACGCGGTCTACACCATCGGCATCACGCTGCTGAAGCCCGACTGGGCACCGGCGCTGCCGCTGGAAGCGCGCACCTTCCGCGAGCCGAACGGCAGTAGCGGCATCCCATCGCTCGCAGTCCTGGTGGTGGTCGCGGTGTCCGCTTCGGTCGCGTTCGCCAAATATCATTACCCGCCCGATGCGCCGCTGGACGAATTGCTGGTGGTGTCGACTGCGGTCGGGGTCGGCGTCGCCTTCGTCGCCTCCGTGCTCAACCATGTGCTGAAACTGGGCCTGCTGTCCAAGATCGCGACGCGCGTCACCTTCGTCCTGATTCCGCCGCTGGGGCTGATCTTCCTCGTGTTGGGCACGATTTTCCTCGGCGTGGCGACGCCCACCGAGGGTGGCGCGATGGGTGCCACCGGCGCGCTGGCCATGGCGCTGGTGCGCCGGCGCATCTCGTTGCCGCTGCTGCGCCAGGCGATGGACGCGACGGCAAAGCTGACTTCCTTCGTGGTGTTCATCCTGGTCGGTTCGCGCGTATTCAGCCTGACCTTCTATGGCGTGGACGGCAATCTGTGGGTCGAGCACCTGCTGCTTAATCTCCCCGGCGGCCAACTCGGCTTCCTCATCGTGGTCAACCTGCTGGTGTTCGTGCTGGCGTTCTTCCTCGACTTTTTCGAGCTCGCTTTCATCGTCATCCCGCTGCTCGGGCCGGTGGCGGAGAAGCTCGGCATCGACCTCATCTGGTTCGGCGTGCTGCTGGCGGTCAATATGCAGACCTCGTTCATGCACCCGCCCTTCGGTTTCGCCTTGTTCTATCTGCGCAGCGTGGCTCCGGCCAAGGATTACCTCGACCGGGTCAGCGGCAAGCTGACAGCCAAGGTCACCACCATGCAGATCTACTGGGGTGCGGTGCCCTTCGTGCTGATCCAGGTAATCATGGTCGGTCTGATCATTGCGGTGCCGGCGATCGTCAGCGGAGGCTTGACGAAGAAGGCGGCCGTGGATATCGACAAGATCCAAATCCAGGTGCCCGACGCGGGGGGCGCGACCGGCGGCAAGGGCGAGAGCGATATGGAAAACGCGCTCGAACGTGAGCTTGACAATGGCCCCGCGAATGAGCCGCCGGCAGACGTGCAGGAACCGTCCAAGGACGGCGCCGACAAAGCGGACGCGGGCAAAGCCGGGGCCGCTGTGAAACCGCCCGCAGGGAAATAACACCAGCGGTTCTGCTAGCGTAGACGCTCTGGACCTGTGCTTGCCGCTTTGGCGGCGTGCAATAAAAAACCCCGCCTGCGCGGGGTTTTTTATTGGCCGCAGTCCTGCGGCCGGGCTACACGATAGCGCTTACTTCTTCTTCTGGGACGTGCGCACCGCCGCTGCCATGAAGTTGTCC